>JBAXWR010000439.1:0-4677 GCA_037128295.1 Mariniphaga sp. | reverse complement strand
GTGGAATACAGAACATGCTGAAATGATAATCAAAGCCAGTTGCGAGTAGCCAGTTGCCAGCCGCCTAATGATCTAGGCTAGCCGCCAGTTACCAACCGCCAGCCGCCTGATTAACCCAGCCAGCCGCTAGTTGCCAATCGCCAGCCGCCAGTAAAAAAAGTTAAAAAAAAGTGATGATGTTTTAAAGTTGGCTGTCTTTATAAGGTGTAATCAAACAAAGGCATAGACAAAATGGACGCTGAAAAATACGTTAATTTTAAAACAACTGAAGACTTTATTTTAGATAAGGCTTTTGTTTCATGCATTTTACGTCCTGAGAATGAAACAAAACAGTTTTGGGATTCATTTGTCCTTGAGCATCCTGAGAAAGAAATATTAATCAGGGAGGCCACCCTAATTATCAGGTCATTACAACCTGTTGAAACTGACGTTCCTGCAGAAAAACTAAATGAAATCCTACTTCTCATTAAAAATCAAAGCCGCCCTAAATTTCAGGTGGCATACCGATGGATGAAGTATGCTGCCGGAATTGCGCTACTCTATGGGGTTGGAAGTTTAATCTGGTTGGCCGTCAATACGAAAAACCAATTTCCGATCAAAGTTGCAGGCGACCCTGTTCTTAAAGGAAAGATCATTCTTTCCAATGGATTGGTCCATGAATTTAACACTGAACAGACAATTATTAAGCAATCTTCAACGGGAAAGGTAACCATCAATAACGATACGATCCAGAATGTACCTGCTGAAAAGGTTTTGGCAATGAACCAGGTCATCATACCTTATGGTCAACGGTCGGAAATTACACTTGCTGATGGAACGCATATCTGGCTTAATTCGGGAAGCCAATTGTCGTATCCAACTGAATTCTCTGGAAAAACACGTGAAGTTTTGCTGTCGGGAGAAGCATTTTTTGATGTGACACCCAATCCTGCAAAACCGTTTTATGTCATTACCCGCGAACTTAAAATCAGGGTACTGGGTACAAGTTTTAACGTATCGGCTTATGACGAAGATGTAACCGCAGAAACTATACTGGTAACGGGTAAGGTTAGTGCTGGTAAAAACAAGCTTTTTGCCCAAACAATTGACCTGGTACCCGGCGAACGGATGGTTTATGAAAAAAGCAGTGAAAACATTTTAAAAGATAAAGTAGATGTTAATCAATATTCTTCATGGATAAATGGTTATCTGATCATTGAGAATATGCCAATTACTGAAGTTTTACGCAAGGTTCAACGGTATTACAACCAGAGCATTTCAACAGGGGAGGGGCTTGAGAAAATTACCTTTTCGGGAAAACTGGATTTAAAAGACGATATAACAGATGTACTTGCAAATATTTCTTTTGCTTCATCAGTAAATGTATCAGAAAATAACGGAACATTTAACGTAAACGAATAGCCTATGGTGAGATAAAACAGAGTACAATTGTTTATTAAGGCCTGTACATCAATGTATTAGTGCAGGTTTACGAATATTAAAATGACCAAACGGTCTGTTACAAACAAAACTACATTTTTTATGAAATTTAAATTACATGGTAAAGGCATTTATCAATGTCTTTGGAAGCGTTTTTTAGTCACTCAAATAACCTTACTTTTCATCCTTTTTAGCCCTGCCTTTGCATTCAGTTCTGAAACTTATGCACAAGCTACAAAAATATCGTTGCGTATGAATGATGCATTGGTCGCGGATGTGTTTAAAGCGATTGAAGGCCAAAGCGAATTCATCTTTTTTTATCAGGACCAACAGGTTGACCTGAACCGCAAAGTATCCATTACGGCGGAAGAGAAAAATATAAACGAAATCCTTGATCAGCTTTTCAAAGGCACTGAAAACGTTTATGCCATCAGGGACAGGCAGATTGTTATCGGAAAATCGCAACAGCAATTAAACAATAGCCTCTCGAAGACCGAACGTTTTATGGCAGAAACCCAGCAAGCAAAGAAGAAAGAAATTTCGGGAACGGTAAGGGATTCCAAAGGCCTCTCTTTACCAGGCGCAACTGTCTTTGTTAAAGGGACAACAGTGGGAATGCCTACCGATAAAGACGGAAAATTCAAATTTTCGGTTTCTGCTGACGCAAAAATTCTTGTTTTCTCGTTCGTCGGGATGAAATCACAGGAAGTTGTAATGGGGGCAAAAACCGTATATAATATTGTTTTGGAAGATGAATCCATCGGACTTGGCGAAATGGTTGTTGTGGGTTATGGTGTACAGAAAAAAGGAAGTGTTGTGGGTGCTGTTGATAAGATCAAACCTGCAGAACTGAAACTTCCAACCCGAACTGTCAGTACATCGTTAGCCGGAAGGCTAGCCGGTATTATCGCCGTTCAGTCATCGGGCGAGCCGGGATATGATGGAGCAACCTTCTGGATTCGTGGTATCAATACTTTTACAGGAACTACCACCCCACTTGTTTTGGTCGATGGAGTTGAACGTAGCATTGATGGTATAGATCCTGACGAAATCGCAGACTTTACCATATTGAAAGATGCTACAGCAACAGCCATTTATGGGGTACGTGGAGCCAATGGTGTTGTCCTTGTAACTTCTAAAAGAGGGGTTGTTGGCAAGCCGACCGTCAGTTTCAGGTTGGAAAATGGGTTTACTTCGCCTTTGCAATTGTCAAAATTTGTTGATGGCCCAACCTATATGAATGTTCAGAACGAAGCCTTGTCAAATATGGGAAGTCTTCCTATCTTCACACAGCAGCAAATCGACCGGACAGCTTCAGGCTATGACCCTTATTACTATCCGAATGTGAACTGGATGGACGAACTGATCAAACCGGTTTCGAGTTCACAACATGCAACTTTAAGTATATCAGGAGGTAGTGATAAAGTTCGTTATTTTGTTTCGGGCGCTTATATCAACCAGGATGGGATGTACAAGGCATCAACTGAGAATAGTTTTAACAGCAATGTTAACCTGAAAAGGTATAATTTCCGAACCAACGTGGATATGAATTTAACCAATTCTACTACTTTAAGTTTGAGCCTGGCGGGTTCCCTCGAAAACAGAAATTTCCCCGGAGTAGCCGCTTCAACCATTTTCAGTTGGATGCAGCAGGTTCCCCCTGTTTGGTATCCTGCCCGCTATCCTGATCCAACCAAAATTCCGGGATACGCTTATGGTGTTGCCCGTAGCCCTGAACAGCTTTTGGCATTCTCAGGTTATGGCACAGAATATTACTCGCGTGTGCAGTCTAACATGACAGTTGTCCAACAGCTCGATTTCATCACCAAGGGACTTTCGGCCAGATTAATGTATTCGTTCGACGCAAACGGTTCTGCCAACATTGCCAGGACAATGAGTCCACGGCCTTATCTGATCAAACCATGGAGCATCGACGCCAATGGAGATCCCGTTTTGTTGAATGCAGAAGGCAAATACAACTATGTCGATCAGGAACCATCGAGTGCCACTTATTCAAATTATTTGACTGCTGCACTTTCAAGTCAAAATACCAGCAGGAACATGTATGCTGAGGCGCAGATCCTTTATAACCGTCAGTTTGGAATTCATTCCATTGGTGGTTTGTTGTTGTACAACCAGGGTGACAACCTGAGTGCTGCCGATATTACACTTTATGGCTCGATCCCAAGTCGTAAACAAGGTCTTGCCGGACGTATGAACTACGCTTATAACGATAAATACATGTTAGAGTATAATTTTGGTTATAACGGTTCTGAAAACTATGCAAAAGGTAAACGCCTTGGATTTTTCCCATCCTATGCAATTGGTTGGGTGCCTACAAAAGAGACGTTTATGTCGTTTATGTTGCCTGTAGTCGATTTCATGAAAATCCGTTTTTCAAATGGACAAGTAGGTAACGATCAGGTTAGTAACCGTTTTAGTTATATTACCCGTGTACAGGCAACTTCGACCAACGTAGGTTTCGGTACGAACAATGGCTATGGCTATGGTTCAGGTGCAGGTATCGACATTACCTATTATGGTAACCCGGATGCTACGTGGGAAACTGCAACAAAGACCGACCTTGGAACTGAGATGCACTTCCTGAAAAATTTTACCTTAAACTTTGACGTTTTCAAGGAAGTTAGGTCCAATATCTGGACTATTCTTAACAAAACCCCTGGTATATATGGCTTTTCCACGCTGACCCCATACGCAAATGTTGGGAAAATGGAGAACAAGGGTTATGATGGTTTTCTTGAATACAACCGTCAAGTCAACAAGGATTTTGCAATCCAGTTCAAAGGTACATTTACATATGCCGACAATAAGATCCTGGCAAATGGAGATGCTGTTCCAAAGTATGAATATCAGTCAAAGATTGGGCGCAATGTAAATGCAAGTTATGGTTACGTTGCCGAAGGATTGTATATCGATCAGGCTGATATTGACCATCACCCGAGCCAGATATTTTTAGGCTCAAGTAAACCAGGCGATATCAGGTACAAAGACATCAATCTTGATGGTAAAATTGATAATTTTGACCAGATTTACATTGGCAACCCAACTGTTCCAAAGATGACTTATGGATTTGGTTCAAGCATGACTTACAAATCGTTCGATTTATCATTCCTGTTACAGGGTGCTACCCAGATTTCGTTTATGATTTCACCCAAAGCATTTGGTGAGGTCAACCGTGGCAATGTTTTCACTTTTATGAACGACAGCCATTGGAGTACTGAAAACCAAAACCTGAGT
>JBAXWR010000438.1:0-4695 GCA_037128295.1 Mariniphaga sp. | reverse complement strand
ATCAACTCGGCCACTCCAAACCAACTTATCACCACCACGGGCAAAATCTATACCGACGACCCAACCAATGGACGGATCGACGTTTCGAAACATTTTTACTTCGATATGCAGAATGCGCCCGGCACCATCGGCCATTCCTATTCGTTTGTATTTGCCCATACAGAAACCGAACCCTCGTTTACCGGTACCCCCAATGTGGCCAACGCTACAATCTGGGCCGATATTAACATAACTGCCGAGGCTGCGACTGGCGGTGGATTCGACCTGAAACTCAATGCGGCATATGCCTATAACTCTTATACATGGAACGGGAACGCACACGACAACAATTGGTTCACACCGGGCAACTGGGATTCGGATGCCGTTCCCGACAATGTGGCCCATGCAATAATACCACCTGCCACATACCAACCAACAATTAATGGCGCCACACTTGCCCAGTGCCGCGACCTTACTATCCAAACCGGTGCCATCGTTACCATTGGCACGGGAGGATCAATAACTGTCAACGGCAACCTGGCCAACAATGCGGGGGTTACCGGCCTTATCGTACAGTCGGATGTTTCAGGGACAGGCTCGCTGAAGATTTTGGGCACAACATCGGGCGAGGCTGAAGTACAGCGCTACAAGGCCACAGACAAATTGCATCTGGTATCCGCACCTGCAATCCAGTCGATCTTTACCTTCATGGACAAGAACCTTGATATCCCGGTCCTCGTTGGCGTGACTCCTATGACCTTCGACATGAGGGATTACGATCCGGTAACAAATACGTGGAACTCCTACTTTACAGTAAATACTGCCGGCAACCTGGGAATAGGAAAAGGATACCTGTTGCGCATCCTTACATCGGCATCACAACTTGTCAAATACAAAGGGACGCTGAACTCGGGTACAATCAATGCTCCGTTGACAAGGACGGGTGCTGCCACCCAAGGTTGGAACCTTATCGGCAACCCGTTCACCACGGCCATCAACATCAACAGTGCCGCAAGCGCAGCATCTGGCGGTGTCAACTTTATGGGCGTGAACACAAATGTATTTGAAGCCAACTTTGTCGGCATCTATATCTGGAACGATGTGACCAAGGCTTACGACAACATCAACTATTCCAATCCTGCGGTTTACGCACAATCGGGTCAGGGATTCTTTGTAAAAGCCAAGGAAGATGGCTCAACAATGGAATTTAACCCGTCGATGCAGGTACACCAGAACACTGTTGCCTTGAAAACAGGAACAATGGCTTATCCACAGATTAAACTGCTGGCCACGAATAACGACAAGACCGCTTCGACTTTGATCAAGTTCATCGAAGGGACGACAAAAGGACTTGATGTTGGCTACGATGCGGGGCTTTTCAAATCGGATCAGGGATTGAACATCTATACAAGGTTGGTCGAGGACAATGGCATTGACTTCCAGTTGCAGTGTCTGCCAATTACCGATTACCTGAAGATGGTGATCCCGGTTGGCCTCGACAGCAAAGCAGGTGGCGAAGTTATCTTCAGTGCCGAAACCTCCAACCTCGCGACCGATTGCAAGGTAATCTTTGAGGACAAGGTAAACAATTCGTTTACAGATCTTTCCAAATTGACTTATAAGGCAACGGTAGGTGCGAACACCTCTGTGATCGACAGGTTCTATCTCCATACCGGCGACATTGTTAGCGGCCTCGACGACCAGGCTTTGGACGGCAAGCTGATGGCCTTTGCGGTGAAGAACGTTGAGATCCGTGTCCTTGGCGAAGTAAGCAACAAAGCAGTGGCCATGTTGTACGACATGATGGGCAAGTTGATCCTGATCAGGAACATGGATGCAGGCGCGCTGAACACGATTTCCCTGCCTCCTGTACCCGATGGAACCTATATGCTGAACATTAAAGACAATGGCACGTCACAGACAATTAAGATCATGATCAGGAAATGAATTGAAAATTAATCGATTTGAAAATTCGGTAACCTGTAAATCCGTAAATCCCGTAGGGGCGGACCTGTGTGTCCGCCCTTTACCATTTCTACATTTGTCCGGCTTTTTTCAATTTCTGAGGATTTCATACCAAGGGAATGAAAGTGGGAACCGACTGCAATCAAAAGTTTCGAAAAGAACAAAGATTTTATCGGAAGGTGCTTTCCACAATGGTGGTCATTTTTCTGGATATCTTGATAAAAATTCAGTAAGTGCATACTTACTAACTTTTTTTCTATTATATTTGTCTTAAATATAAAAATGTAGCTCATATGGATGCAGAAATGACTGACAGGCAAAATGAAATTGTCGATGTATCGTTACAATTGATTGCCGATAAGGGGATTCAAGGCTTTACGATAAAGAACCTTGCAAAGAAAATCGGTTTTACCGAATCGGCTGTGTACAGGCATTTCGAATCAAAAATTGAGATTCTTACAGCCATTCTGGATATGTTTAAAAATAAGTCTGCTCAATTTCTGACCATTGAATCGAATGCCAATGTTTCGGCTATTGCTAAAATTGAAAATTTGTTTTTGGCCCATTTTAAGGTCTTTACGGCTACACCATCATTGGTTGCAGTCATCTTTTCGGAAGAACTATTTCGCAACGAGACCCTTTTGTCAACCAAAGTAAACAGTATCATGACCAATTTCTCACAAACACTTACGGGTATTATAGAATTTGGGCAAAAAAATGGTGAGATCAGGAGCGATATCAATGCGCAACACCTGGCCACAATGTTGATGGGTTCAGTAAGGATGTTGGCAAAACAATGGCACTTGTCCGATCATTCCTTCGATCTGATCGTGAAAGGAACAGAATTTCTCAATTCCATGAAAATTCTGATCAGCCTGAAGTCGGATTGAATAAAAATGGATTTTCAACCTTTCTGCCTTAAAAAAATTTTAAAAGGCATGTTAGTGAATGGTCACTATCGTTTCAAACAAACATCCAATTTTACAATACGATGATTGATAAATATAAAAATGAGATAATCTTCACAATATTCATTGTGCTGTTTGCAATTGCATTTTATTACTTGTATGTCATGGTATTACCGTTTTTGATCGGTATTACCCTGGCTTTTAAATGTTTGCCAACGATTGTGCGAATCTGCCGGTTTATTGGAAACCGGACATTGGCCACTTCATTGTACCTGGCAGGCATTACGACGACCTTAATCTTGTTTTTTATACTAATTGCTGGATACATCAACCGTGATTTCAACCGGTTACGTAATAGTTTTCAGGTGGTGGCATCCCAAAATAAATACAAGCTTGACGCTACGGCTGAAAAAATTAAGAGCTTTGCCAGTAAGGTTTATAATATCAACAATTTAGAAACCGATTTACTCACGCAGGCCGATTCGCTTAAATCGATTGCATTTGCCAAAGGTGGATCAGGTATTGATACAAAAGCCATTGAAGATTCTTTTAAAGCGATTACTTCGGTCTTTCAACAAGAAACGAAGCCGGCATCGACCGAAAAATCGGGTTTTGGTTTTATGTTCATTCTCATTATGACAATTGGGTATTATGTACTGGCTTTGTTCAATATCGATTACTTCGATTCGATACGAAAGCGGTATTTTGGTGGCAGGGTAGAAGCCAAATATCAATTGATTATCAATGATTTAAATCAAAGTTTTGTCCGGTATTTTGCTTTGCGGACGAAAATTGTCTTATGGCTTTCGCTGATCTACCTAACCGTGTTTTTCATTATGGATTTACCCGGTTTCATCCTGATTACCATCTTTATCCTAATCCTTTCATATATCCCTTACATTCAATACATTATGCTTGTTCCGGTTGCAATAGCCTGTTTACCGCTATCGATTGAAGGAAACCATGGGTTCCTGTTTTACTATGGAATCGCAACAGGTGTATTTGTACTGGCGAGCATAATTGAGGAAATGGTATTGAACCCTTTGATCATGGAGAAAAATATGGGGATGAACCCTGCCATTATGGTCCTTGCTCTGAGCGTTTGGGGATATGCAATGGGCATTCCCGGACTTCTTGTTGCGATTCCGCTGACGAGCTTGATCCTTATTTATGTGAAACGATATTTTTTAGGATCTTATATGAAGTTGAATGAATAAATTGGGCAACAAAAAAAACACATAGGTACATTAGAAAAGAAATAGGCACATCGATAAATCTTAAAATATTCAATGACAATGAGAAAGATTTTTTCAACATTAATCCTGATTGTGATTGGCATTTATAGCGCAATTGCCCAAATCAGCGTAACAGCAACAGTAGGAACACTGGGGCCTTCAACGTACACAACCCTTAAAGAGGCGTTTGATGCCGTAAACCTTGGTGCGCACCAAGGCCTGATAACCATTCAGGTAACTGCCAGCACATCCGAAGCAGCTTCAGCCGTACTCAATGCCAGTGGCAATGGTTTGGCAAGTTACACATCGATAACAATTTACCCCACAAGTTCGGGATTAAGCATCAGTGGAAACCTTGCAGCACCTTTGATTGATTTTAACAGTGCCGATTTTGTTACAATTGATGGGCGGGTCGATCAAACGGGAACTATGCCTGATTTAACGATCATGAACACAAGTACCTCAAACGTTGCAGCAACTTCGACCATTCGATTTATCGTTGATGCCTGCGACAATACCATCAGGTATTGCAACCTGAAAGGTGCCACAACCGCCACAACCGGCGGAATTCTCTACTTTGCCGCCGGAAATTTAGACCAAGGCAGCGA
>JBAXWR010000437.1:0-4705 GCA_037128295.1 Mariniphaga sp. | reverse complement strand
CAGTAAAGATTCGTTTGGCAAGGCATGGCCGTAAACAACATGCTTATTACCACATAGTGGTAGCAAACAGCAGGTCACCACGAGATGGTAGGTTTATTGAAAGGATTGGTTCTTACAATCCCAATACTAATCCTGTTACCATCGATCTTGACTTTGATAAAGCCTTAACATGGCTTAATAATGGTGCGCAACCTACCGATACTTGTCGCACAATTTTGTCGCACAAGGGGGTATTGATGAAAAAACACCTTCTCGAAGGGGTAAAGAAAGGTGCTTTCGACCTTGCCACTGCCGAAGCCAAATATGAGGCATGGGTAAATGAAAGAGAGACTGCAACTCAGGCAAAAAAAGATAGTCTTGTGGCCGGTTTCAACGAAGAGATGAAAAATAGGTTAAAAGCCGAGGTTAAAGTGAATGAGGCTCGCCTTGCAGAGATTGCGAAGAAAAATGTTGCTGCTGCCGCTGCCGCTGCTGCCGCAAAAGCAAAAACTGTCGAAAGCCCTGCTGACCCAGCAGTAGCTACCGAAGAGGCATAAGAAAACACATTACACTCCGTTAAACGGAAAAAATTAAAAAGGGCGATGGTTATTTTACCACCGCCTTTTTTTAGATACATAAATTATTATGAATCAGATTAATATAGATATGTGTGTGGAGGTAGGATATATTCAGAAGCCACATGGGATAAAAGGTGAGTTGGTCATTATCTTCGGTAAGGAATTTGAGGAAACGTTCGAAGGGATAGATTGTCTGTTTATAGAAGTTGACGGGGGCCTTGTTCCTTTTTTTATTGCTGACGAAGGGTTTCGGTTCAAAAGCAGTGAAAGTGCCATTTGTAAATTCGATTTTGTCGATTCTCAGGAAAAAGCCAAGGCATTGGTAGGATGCAAGTTATTCGTGCCGGATGAGGAGGTCATTGAAACTGAACAACGGGAGGTTGACTCGGTTTTGATCGGGATGAAAACATTTGATGCCCGATTTGGCGAAATTGGCTTGATCAGCCGGGTCGATGATTATTCAGGAAACCTTGTGATCACTGTTGACCACCATAAAGCTGAGGTTTTGATCCCTTTATCTGACGAGATCATTACCTTCATTGATGAAGAAAAAAGGGAACTCCACCTCGATTGCCCGACTGGTTTAATCGAAATATATATTGAGTAATGTTATAAAAACCTAAAAAAGTGATTTCGGTGCAACTTTCAATTGTGTTGTACGTCTTTTTACCGAATGAAAAATTATATAACTATGAAATCACGTATTACTACACTATTTGTCCTTTTGCTTTTCACATGTTTCCAATTGACGATTGCTCAAACAAGCCAAAAACGGGATGTATCCGCCTTTTCAGAAATATCCCTCCGTATTAGCGCTAATGTCCATCTGCAACAGGGAGGTAATCAATCTGTTGAGGTTAAGGGGAAAGAAGAAACGCTCAAAAAATTAATCACCGAAGTTAACGACAGAAAGTTGGTCATCCGGTTTCCAAACGAGACATTCTTCAACAAATGGAATCCCGGAACTATTGATATTTATATTACTGTACCACAGATTGATGGATTGTCCGTATCGGGATCAGGATCAATAACTTCTGAAGGAAAAATTGAATCCAGGATATTGGACCTTGCAATCAGTGGAAGTGGTGACATTAAACTTGGTGATTTGAAAGCAGAAAAAGTATCTTCAGCACTATCAGGTTCAGGAAACATCCATCTATCTGGTAGTCAGAATGCTGTCAATCTGAAAATCGCGATTTCCGGCTCAGGTAATGTAAAGGGAATTGATTTTCCTGCTGACAATGTTGATATAAAAATTTCAGGATCCGGGAATTGCTGGATAAATTCTATTAAGAAATTGACAGTCAGGCTTGCAGGTTCAGGGAATGTAGTTTACCGTGGCAACCCATCCATCGATTCCAATATTGCAGGTTCAGGAAAAGTGAAGGAGGAGTAGCGAACTTGCAACTTGCGGCTGGCAATTTGCGGCTGGCAGCTGGCGGTTCTGCTTAAAACAATATTTGGTGCTAACTGAAAATTGTTAGTACTACCTACAAGCTGCTAGTTGCAAGCTGCTAGTTGCAAGCTGCTAGTTGCCAGTTGCCAGCCGCCAGTCGCTATTTCCTTATGATCTCAATCTGTCCGCCAACTCCAAGTTTGATGATGCTTGAAGGTTTTGATCTTGAAAAATCGTCTTGCCTGTAGGTGACGATATAATCGACAGACTTTTTTACATCTTCGCTGATTTCGGCATAATTCTGGGGCGGCTTCTGACCGCGGATATTGGCCGAGGTCGCAACGATTGGTTTTCTGAACCTCTGGACCAACTGCTGTGAGAATCCTTCGTTCGTAATGCGGATCCCAACACTTCCATCAGTGGCTAATAAATTAGCAGCCTGATTTTTAGCTTTCGGATAGATGATTGTAAGTGGTTGATCGGCTACTTCGATAAGTTCCCATGCAATTTCAGGAACCTCTCCTATATAGGAATTGAGAAGGTTTGGGTTTTCCATCAGGATCAACATACTTTTTGAATCTTCACGTTGTTTGATTTCATAAACCCGTTTCACCGCTGCCGCGTTAGTGGCATCGCACCCTAACCCCCAAATGGTATCGGTCGGATAGAGGATGATGCCACCCGTCCGAAGAACCTCCACAGCTTTTGTCAGGTCATCAACAAAACCGGTCTTTATCATGCCTTGTATTCAATAAAATGTTTGTTCTCGAAAGGTCTGTATTTGAAAACCTTTTCAAACCAGTACAAAACGAAATACTTTGGGGTAAACTTCTTTTTTTCAACGGAAAGCTGGGGATGCCAGTTCACGTTATTTATCCTGTTCAACATTACATTGGGATGGGTTTCAGTGAATTTTTCCAGGCTGTCGATCCCCTCTTCATAAACAAATTCATCAGCAGATTTTTGTTCCAGTGTTTTCAAGTGCTTTGAATCGACTGACCAATATTGCTTCGAGCCTTCGACTTTGTCTTTCATGATCTTGGGTTGTTTAACCCAACCGTAATGGTACATTTTCACATCAATAAAGGCACCGGTCAGTTTCTTTGCATTTTTCCACCTGAAGCCCTGGGCATCGTTCCAGGACCTGATCTCCTTGTTATTTTTTACAATTCTTATTTCGCTGCGATACCAACGCCGCGAATCGGCATAATAGTCATACGTGCCATAAAAATGCAGATATCTCATAATCAGACCATCTACTTCCTTGATGGGCTGATATTTTTCCATTGCACTCACAATTACCGGCAGGTATTTCTCATGAACAACCTCGTCGCCCTGAATGTAGAAACACCAATCGTACTCTTCGGGTATGGCATCGAAAGCCTTGTTGGTTTCAGAAGCAAGCACTCGACCGCGCTCACGAAGATTCGGATCCCACACTGTATCAATGATTTCAATTTTGTCAGAACCAATTGATTCGATCAACTGCCTTGTACCGTCGTTACAATCGCCAACAGCGACAATAAATTTGTCACATACAGGCAAAATTGAAGTAATCGCCTCAACAACAGGATAATCGAATTTTACTCCGTTCTTTACAAAACTAAAACCACAAACTTTCATAGTCGAGATGTATTCCCCTAAATTAAAGGTGTTTACGCTTCAAAGCCAGACACACGGTTGAAATCAAGGGTTGCAAAATAATCATCCAATGTCTCTGCCCTGCGGATCTCAACTACTTCGCCATTTTCCCGCAGGAGAAGCTCGGCCGACCGCAGTTTGCCATTGTAGTTAAAACCCATTGAATGGCCATGAGCCCCAGTGTCGTGGATCACAACGATATCGCCCGGTGCAACTTTTGGCAAGACCCTGTTTATGGCAAACTTATCATTGTTTTCGCACAACGATCCGGTAACGTCGTACATGATCTTAGTAGGTACATTTTCCTTTCCGGGAACGGAGATGTGATGGTAGGAGCCATAAAGTGCCGGCCTCATCAGATTTGCCATGCAGGCATCCAATCCGGCATATTTTTTATAGGTATTCTTGATGTGCAACACCTTGCTTACCAGGTAACCGTAAGGGCCTGTAATCGCACGGCCCGACTCAAAGTAGATTCTTAAAGGTTCGAGTCCGTTACCGGTGATGTATTTTTCGTAATTTTTACGAATCCCTTCGCTCATGCGTTCCAGGTTTACCTCAACCTGTTCGGGTTTGTAAGGAATTCCGATTCCTCCGCCAAGGTTAGCAAATTCAAATTTGATCCCCAGCGTTTTTGATAAATCGGCGATCAATTCAAAAAGGATCTGTGCCGTTCCTGCAAAGTAGTCGGGGTCGAGTTCGTTCGATGCCACCATTGTGTGTATCCCAAATCGTTTGACCCCTTTGTCAAGCAACATTTGGTAACCCTCGAAAAGCTGACTTCTTGTAAACCCATATTTTGCCTCTTCCGGATGACCGATAATCGCATTTCCTTCCTTTAGGGATCCAGGATTGTAGCGGAAACAAACCAATTCGGGTAAACCTACGTTTTCATCAAGATATTGAATGTGGCCAATATCGTCGAGGTTGATAATTGCACCCAGTTCAATGGCTTTCTTGTATTCGTACGCGGGGGTATCATTGGAAGTAAACATGATTTCTTCACCGCGCATCCCAATCCTCTCGGCCAGTTCAAGTTCTGCAACCGAACTGCAATCGATACCGAAACCCTCATTCCGCAGGATTTTCATCAAAAAAGGGTTTGGGGCAG
>JBAXWR010000436.1:0-4733 GCA_037128295.1 Mariniphaga sp. | reverse complement strand
ATTTGTGATCGGAGATTGATTTGTGATCGTAAGTAATTCATTCATTGATACTCCCATTTGGAGATCAGTAGATAATATATATCCTCCAATATTTGTAAAGTAGCCGTGACCAGCAAAATACAATAATGCAGTATCACATTGGCCAGAAAAAAATGAAATAATTATTGACAATAATTCGGCACTTGTTTTTATATCGTACTTAAATACAACCTCAAAATTCGGAGACCCACTTCCATTTTTTTCAAGTATTTCCCCCACACATTTTGCGTCATTGATACAAAATTTTAGAGGATTTTGGTCATATTTATTTATTCCAATGACTAATGCTTTTCTCATTTCCACTTGTTTTTTCCTCCCTTCATCATTTGATTGATAGCATAAGCAATTGAATTCCTTTTCCAGTTAATCGCTCTGTTTATTTGAAGTCCATCATGTAAATTACTTGTAGAATATGCATCATCAACATAAATTCCAAAAAATGGAACATTACGTTTTTTCGCAAATGCAATTTCTTTTACTGCTCCAGTTGCTGTAGTCATATTTTTTCCAACAAGGACAATAAGCATATTACATTTATTTATTTTCTCTTCAATTGATTTCTCCAATATACTTTGTAGTAAATGAGCAAATGTAAGTTCGGCTGAATTACCGGAATTGTAGTGTTGGTTCTTGTTGAAAATGTATTTGTCTAGGATCATGGCGATTAAGGTTTTTCTTTAAAAATCAAATGAACAACTGAGACAGGTACTAGGGGACGTTTGCATCACTTTTGCAAGCCAAGGGTTTGAGCATCGGGTTGTAAGGGATTGCAAATGAGCTGCAATGTACGTAGTATGATTTTGTCCCCAATGTAACCATCGGTTACGAAGTCCGGGGGAACTGAAACCCCCAACATTAATGTTCGTACATGTTGAATTCATTTTCATTTTTTTATTTTTCAAGTTTGCACTGAACTGTTGAAGCAGCGGAGGTCTTGCCCCTAACTCATATTTACCACTGCAAAAAACCGTATTACGCTAATTGGGTCTGATTCAAACCAAGTATATTTTAGCAAAAATAATAATAATCTTTATAAATCATCAAAGTTGAACTATTTTTTTCCAGTTTATTTTCAGTAACAAGTTTGCAAATTTCAGCGGTTTTTGAGCTTTGATGGCCCAGCAATTCCTGAATATACCTGAGGTTGGTCCCTGTCTACAACAAATGCGTGGCATACTAAAATCTTAGCCAGTGCAAAGTAACATGCTTCGTCATTTAGGTCTTTTCAATCGTTTGCTTCAGTACACTTTGAACTGTTTCAAACACTTTCTTCTTAAAATCGGGCAAATCAACTTCCGGAAACCTTTCCATAAAAGCATCCATTGCATCCCGGGCATAAGGAAAAAGCCAGGCACGTAGAGACCTGCTCCATACCGAACCAGCAATTTGCCTGATTTGACTGGCAATGGCATCATTATAAGGAAATTCGACCTTCAAACGGTCCTCTCCACGATAATCGATCTTACTTGTCTTCATCATGGTATATTGTGGTCATTGGTTAAAACGGATGGATGGGCTAAACAAATACAATCTATTGAACCCACCCTTTGTTGTAAATATACCAAATTTCCGATCAAAATCAAAGAAACCACCACTTTCCACTGCTTCGCCCCTTCAATCACAAGACAATTGTTTATGAGATTGTATATCAACAACTTGTATTTAACAAACGTATTTCGAAGATCAAAAAGACTAGTTTAAAATTGTTTAATTATTTAGTGGCACAAACGTTATTAACTTAAAACGTAAAAATAAAAATTTTATTTAAAACAATCCAAGAAGATACTTTAATCTGGTAAAATAAAACTGATTGTGGGTTTTAGGATGCCCGATCACCTGAGTTCAATCCTAAATACCTTCTTGTGATACAATTTTTTCCTACTTTTCGGGGTGGACGCAATCCAAAAAAATGGGGAATGCGCAATCTTCATTCCATTGTGGATTGCGCCACCGACTTTTAAGAGTATTTCTTCCCCGTCCGAATGAATGTTGGCTCAATTCCGTACTTTTGATCGCGGACGGTTTTCGGTTTGCCATTTTACCCTGGGTGGCGCGGTCCAAGGTACTTTTACGCTTTGACGGGGCTTTTACTCAAGACCGCTTACCCAGGGTTATTCACGGTTTATCCCCTTCAGGGAATTGAACGTGGTAGGATTTTGAACGGTCTCCAAAATTAAATTGATCTGTTCCAACCTACTTAAAATAAAGTAATAAGGTTTTGCAGGTAGTCGCCATTTAATCGTGTTACTAAGGTTGAAAATTTGAAAATAAGGTTTTTAAACAGAGGAAACCTTATTTGCCAATTCGTTGAAACCTTAGTAACCTACGATACCCCCTAACTTGGCGGCGCAATCGGTAAGTTGGTAAAAGAGTGAACGATCCATGCGCCGCAATGTAAAGACAGAACGAGGATCAAAATTTTGGATTGCGCCGAATATCGTTGCAAACGACAAACCATAAACCCCTTCCCGAGGCTAGGGACAAGCTGTTATAAACGCGGGGAATTGTTGGGACACAAAAAAATAAAGGCTTTACAAGGGCCATTATATTGAGATATAATTCTTTGTGAAATCTTAGTGGCTTAGTGTCTTATTGGCATTTTTGTTATTATATTACCGGAGAATACTCCATCTAATAATATTGTGAATTGCTTCTGTAATACGAAAAGTGCTGGAACATTGTTTTGACTCTGCTTCAAATAATGGGATCGCCACGTTCGCATTAAAATACTGCAAATCATTAATTATCTGCACGCTCACTCGCGATGACAGTTCCAAAATGAAGTATTTACATACCAAACAATTGATTACCCACACACTGTCTCGTGATAACAGTTCCAGGATGTTATTCACATGCAGTAAACCTCAAATTATAAATTCTCCTGTCCGAATTTATAATTCCCAAAATAATAAAAAGGCTGCCCCTTTGCAGAGACAGCCCTTAGCAAATGTATGAAAAAAAGAACTATTTGTAATTGGTTTCAGCTTCGATCTCACGATCGATTGTAACTGTAGTAGCAGCTAAGGCTTTGAACTCACCAAGATTTGTATAGGTTTTGCTCCCCTGGTTTGTCAGGATGCGGACCTTTACAAATTTGGTTTTAAATGGCCTTGTCACCAATTGCTGGAACATCGATGTCGAAGGATCCACTGCAAGACCAGGCAAGGAAGTCCAGACCGTAGTATAGGTCGTCCCATCGGTGCTGGTTTGAACATCCCACTGAGTAGGACGATCGGAAGCCGCACCACCCTGGCGCATCCAGTATTGAAAGCCGCCAAATAAAACTTCGTTGGCAAAACTGATCTGTATCCAGTGTGGCAATGGTGCAGTAGTACCTGACCATGCTGAATGCCAGTAGGTGGCTATATTTCCATCCACAAGATTGGTTTTCGGGCCTTCAGATGTTTCCTGCGTATAGGTCGTCAACATCGCGGCTGTCAATGGGATTTCAGCATAAGTGTAAGTGGTATCGATGGTCCTGCGGATGGGTTTAACCGGACCCGCAGATAATATATCTCCACCAACATCGTTACTATTAAACGACTGTACTTCAAACGTATAATCCAACTTATTGAGCAACCCTGTAACCAAACATGTATCGGTATAGGTACTAGCATTCGTTTTGATGACACGGCCGTTTTTCAAATACCTTACCTGTACATATCTCATATTGGTATCGGAAGGTAATTTCCATTTCACCACTGCCGCACCAACCCTGGCTGCGGTCGTAATTGTTGCCACCGAATTGGGAGTCGGGAGTTTGTCCTTCTGGCATTGACTAAACATGAACACTGCAAAAGAACAAAGTATTAAATAGGTGATTTTTTTCATCTTCTATTTATATTAATGTTTATAAAAAATTACCACAATGGATTTTGGGTCAGCCTCTTGTTCTTATCGATCTCCGATTGGAGAATAGGCATAAAATACATCTTATTGTTCCAATACCTGGTTTCAAAAACATAGTTTTCGTTCCAGAATCCACCAGTATCGGTTTTGTTGATGTCCATCCCATGCTTGTCGCCACCTTCACGCTCGGCATCCAGCCACCTGCGGTTGTCGAAGTAACGGTGCCCTTCAAAAGCCAATTCAACCCTACGCTCACGATGGATCAACTCCCTAAGCTTAGTAATCGTCAGCGGAATGACTGCAGTTGCATAAGCATCCCGAACACGTGTAAGTTTGACACGGTCGCGAATTTTATCCCATGCCTCGAACATTTCTGTATCCGTTAACGGATCAATGCCTTTGGCCACATCGTTCTCGAAAGCTGCTTCAACAAAATTAAGCAATAATTCGGTATATCTGAAAATTGGCACGCCATAATCTCCAAGGGCTGTTCCGGTTACATTGCGGGCAGTCCATTTAATTGCCTGAAATCCATTGATTGAATAGTCACGGCCTGTTTTCGATTTAAATCCGTCCTGTCCATCGTAATAAGGGCGGAACCAGTTTTTAGCATCTGTGGCATTGTTAGCCCACTTCGAGTTGATCACTTCTTTCGAGCTTTCAAGCATTGCATAATTGTACTGGCCCGGAAAAAGGATATTGGAATAAAACCTTGGGTCGCGGTTACGGAACCTGTTGTAGATCTTAATCGCAAAACCTCCTGATGAATAGGTATAGAAACCAGTTGCATTGGTCCATTGTGAATCATCTTCAGGTAACAACCCTTTTGCTGTAAAATACTCATT
>JBAXWR010000435.1:0-4754 GCA_037128295.1 Mariniphaga sp. | reverse complement strand
TTCAATTCATGTGCAGAATCTGGTGTTCAGCCTGTTTCGTTTGAAAAAGCCGGCATTGAGGTCAATCAATTGCGGCATATTGTGGAACCCAGCATTGCTTTTCAGGGGACGAATTCGACCATCAGCCCTAACAACCTGGCGCATTTCGACACGGTCGATACGCTGGACAATTCCGCCAATGTGATCTTGGGAGTGGACAACCGCCTTCAGACCAAACGGATCGTTAACGGGAAAATGCAGCGTGTGGATATTGTGAGCTTCAACACGTACCTCTTTTTTAACGGAAGGTCTTCCAGCCAGGATCCTAACTTTAAAGAGACGAGCTTTCCGGTTTTCGAGAATAAATTGGTTCTTCGTCCATACGAATGGCTCCAGCTCCAAACGCGTGTTCAGTTCGATTTCGCCAATCATTATTTGAAGCAAGCGGACCAGGATATTATTGTCCGAAAAGGGAAGTGGCGTTTTCTTTTTGGGTACAGCCAGGTCCATGACTATTACGATTTTGCTACGGATGTGAACGTTCAAAAAAGCCAGCAATTCATCATCGACGCGCGGTACAAAATCAATTCTTTGTGGATGGCGGGAGGCTATGTCCGTTGGGATACCTCAGACCGGAGCCGGCTGAACAATCAAGTCTGGACGAACCAGGACAATAGTGTGACAAATAATTCTCAAGGGTACGGCATCCAGGAGTGGGAAGTTTCGGCCATACGGGATCTTCACGATTTTCTTCTGGAGTTCGGAGTCAATGCACGGCATTCGTATGCCAATAGTGTTAACTCCAATAAAAACAACATGAACAATACCGTTTGTAGCCGCAATATCTATGGTGTCAATTTTAACAGTATTGTTTAAGTATGTGTTTTTTATACCCTTGGAAATATCCATTTTAATTAAATCGCCCGAAGCAGTAACTGCCGGTAGTGAACCTGTCTGGAAATTTCCTGATACGAATTTCTGATTATATAAATGGTTTCTCAGAATTTTCACCAGGTCATCCCTATTTATTCCTGTTAGACCGGATATGCCTTTTCGCTTAAAGAATTTCGCAAATGCTTCATTTGAAGGGGCAAACATGGTCATACTCCCATAAAGGTTTAATATTCCGGATAATCCGATGGTATCCAATGCCTCTGTTAATATTGAATAATTGGGGTTATCCCTCAGGTAAACCATAATGGTTTTGTCGACGCTATCTAACTTTGGTGAACTGCCAGCCTCTTGCTTCTTGCATGAGAACACATTCAGCACTATAAGACAAAGAATAATGCATTTCACAACAGTTTCTATCTTCTTCATGACTTTATTTACAAAAGATTTCATGCGTATATTTTTTTTTTTAATGGTCGCAAGGAATACCCAGATATTCATTTTCGGTTGGTGGAACAATTGTCTCATATACTCTATTAATTTGCAAATTTTAAGCAACTTTTATTTTGGAGCTGTTTATTTTTCTTTCTCTCGGATCAAGACATACATAATTTTCGTTGTATGGTATTTCATTCTTTACCACACTGTAAACCGTTCGGAGCATTTTGTTAGAAATGTTGTTCATGATTAAATAATGAGGTTTTCCTTCGAGTTTTTTCTTTTGATAGTACAATCGATATTCTTTGTTGTATTTCGCAGCAGACTTGGCTCCCATGTACAACAGAGATTTCAGCTTTTTGTCCGCAAATGGGCTTACCCGGGCCTTTTTAACCATTTTCCCGGACGAATTGGGGAACGGACAGACTCCGGCATAAGAAGCAGCTTTTCGGGCAGTATCAATGGTTTTGAAATTACCGGTTTTGATCAGCAGATCTGTGGCAATTACCGGTCCTATTCCTTTGATGCTCGTTGCCAGTTCATAGTTGTCTTTCAATTGCTGATCGGCAAGTATCAGTTTTTTTATTTCATTCTCCACTTGTTCGATCTCACTGTTGAGATTGTTAATGACTGATTGAGCCGCAGCATGAGCACAAATACTTTGCATTGGTTGATGTTTTCTACCTGTTTCACTGGCCTGCAAAGCCTTTCTTGACCTTATCAGTTGCGCCCTCAGGGTATAAAGTTCCTGAAGTTCTCTCATCGTTTCTTCTTCATGCTGTGTCGGGACAAGCTTGTCGTTGAAGCGCTCTCCATATTCCCGGATCCGAATGGCGTCAATTCTGTCCGTTTTCCCCTTTAATAAACCCAGGCTATGCTTTATGTTGTAGCCTGGAATAAAAGCAATGGTAACACCCATTAAGTTGGACAGAAAATGCAGAAGATCGCCATATACGCCAGTATTCTCAGCACATAAGATGCTCCCCGCAGGGACCTCTTTTAAGAAATTGGATATACTGTTTACTTCGTTTTTCACTGTTTTGTTCTTTTCTTTTCCGTTCTGGTCAATAAAATTCACATCGAATTTTTCCATTGACAAATCAATTCCATAAATTTGCATAATAGTGATTTATTATGCTCCGCATTGAGTGGCTAACATCGTGATAATGGGTTCTTCCCTAAATACTCTCTGGCTTTAACTCAATAATCTGCTGTACTTAATATGAGACATAGACTTGATCTCTGGGTATATAAAAGTTAATGCAGCAGATGGAGCTTTTTTCCACAAAATAAATCAAGTTTTTCTTCCCATTATTCAATATGTTTTTTTCTCCACAAACTAACGATGGGTATTTCATATTTTAAAAGGTAAAGGGAGTCCTTTTTTATTTTAGGATGAATATACATATTTCCGATGAGAAGAAAGAACAGATCATTAACGATCTGCATAAACTACTATCTTCGTAAAAAATTTTAAAGTTTAAGATATGTTTTCAGGAATAATTGAAGGGATGGGAACCGTTGTATCCATCGTTAAAGATCAGGAGAATGTTCACCTGACATTGAATTGCGATTTTACCACGGAACTGAAGATAGACCAAAGTCTCTCGCACAATGGTGTTTGTCTCACAGTTGTCAGAAAAGAGGGGAGTCAATATTCCGTTACAGCAATCAAGGAGACTTTGCTTAAATCAAATCTTGGATTATTACAAATTGGTGACAAGGTAAATGTTGAACGTAGTATGATGATGAATGGTCGCTTGGACGGGCACATTGTTCAAGGTCATGTTGATCAAACCGCACATTGTACGCAAGTAACAGAAGCTGAAGGAAGCTGGTATTATACCTTCGAATTTACTCCTATTCAAAGCGATTATTTCACCGTTGAAAAAGGTTCTATCTGTGTTAATGGTGTTAGTTTAACGGTTGTAAATTCACTAAAAACAAGCTTCCAAGTGGCAATTATTCCATTTACCTATACACACACCAATTTCCATGCTTTCAACGTTGGATCGGTTGTCAATCTTGAGTTCGATATTCTTGGAAAATACATTGCTCGTTACATGCAACTGCAATCGAAGTAACCATTAGAACTGAACCATGGATGCATCGCCAAAGCTAAATATAAAACAATGGGCTATTGAAGATCGTCCACGCGAAAAGATGGTTTTAAAAGGACCATCGGCTTTGAGCAATGCTGAATTGTTGGCCATACTCATCGGTTCGGGAACCAAAGAAGGAAGTGCGTTGACCGTGGCTCAAAACATTTTGGAGAAATCGCAAAACAGCCTAAATGTTCTTGGGAAAAAATCGATGAGCGATTTGCAAAAAGAAAAAGGAATAGGCGAGGCACGGTCAATAACCATAATGGCTGCACTAGAATTGGGCCGACGTCGAAAATTGGAAGATGCCAAAGAACAAACGAAAATTACGTCAAGTTCGCACGCTTTCGAATATTTCCAACCCTTACTCAGCGATCTTCAACACGAAGAGTTTTGGGTCTTGTTTTTGAATCGCTCTAACACCATTATTGAACAGTACAACGTGAGTAAAGGTGGCATTTCGGGAACGGTAATCGATGTGCGATTAATCATGAAACGAGGTATTGAACTTCTGGCATCATCTATCGTTTTAGCTTACAATCACCCTTCGGGCAATGCTAAACCAAGTCAGTCGGACAACGACATTACAAAAAAAATAAAAGAAGCAGGCAATCTTGTCGAAATAACCGTAGTCGATCATATCATTGTTTGCGAGCATAATTATTTTAGTTTTGCCGACGACGGGCTTTTGTAAGAACCATGGCACACTATTTAGAGATACTATTCATCGTATTGTTTAGCTCAGTAAAGTTTGCTTTAGTTCCGCCTATTGCCATTTTGCAATATAACTATTCAATCCTCGAATCCATTATTTACACCACCATTGGTGGAACATTAGGCGTATTTACTTTTTATTTTTTGAGCAAAGAACTATTACTTCTTTGGCACATCGTAAAGGCATTTATTTTGCGAAAGCATAAACATCATTATCATTTACAACACAAACAACGTCCAAGGTTTACCACTTTTTCACGTCGATTAGTTCGTTTCAAACAACGATGGGGACTCGTTGGGTTAGTTGTCATAACTCCCTGTGTTTTGTCTATTCCTGTGGGAACATTTATCGCAGCAAAATATTATCCCGGCAAACACAGCATCTTCCTGCTTTGCTGTTCCGTTTTCATTTGGTCATTGGTTTTAAATGGCTCTGTTTTGCTTTTTGAAAAGGCGTTTTAGATTAGGGAAAATAGGTTTCGTTTTAGCTTAAAGATTTCGATATGTTGTAATCTTCCTTCGTCCTTTCAGAAAACTCACTTGAGAAAGGCTTGTTAGCTCAAAATGATTAAGTTGAGATTACTTCAATTCGTCGATGGTAAGAATAAACAAATTAGAAGCCTCACGATG
>JBAXWR010000434.1:0-4764 GCA_037128295.1 Mariniphaga sp. | reverse complement strand
TCCTGGAGTTTGTTTTTCGTTACCAACATCAAACAATTAAGAATGAATTTATTAATGTACAACATGTTATGAAATAACCTTTTATGGGTTAAACGTGAATAGCCCTGGGTAATCGGTCCCGAACAAAAGCCCTGTCATTGCTCAAAAGATAATCGGACCGTGCAACCCAGGGAAAAATGACCACCCCAACGACCTTCCGCGATCGAAACTTTGGGAAAGAGGAAATGACCTTTCGGACGGAAAAATGCGGAAAACCGTTGCAAACGACAAGCCATCAACAACTCGTTACAAACGACAAACCATTAAGGGGATTGACGAATGGTCTTTCGGATAGTGAGGATCATGGGAAATCGTTACAAACGACAAACCATCAACCCCTCGTTGCAAACGAGGGGGATCGAGTTTGTTTCTGTCCGACATCAATCTACTAGTTTTTTCGGAAACCCCTTATTATCAAGATGTTTTCCTATACCTGAAAATAGCCAATCCAAAAATCGAGGCGGCGAATACTGATAGGGCTGCAGCTTCGTTGATGATATCCGGGAAATTGGACCCTTTCAGGATGACGCTCCTCATGATCTTTACGAAATAATATAGAGGATTTGCATAATCGAGCTTTTGCGCCCAATCTGGCATACTTTCAACAGGTGTGAACAACCCGCTCATCAGGATAAACACAATCAGCATAAAGAAAGTGACGAAAGTTGCCTGTTGCTGCGTATCCGAAATGGTCGAGATAAACAATCCGAGGGAGAGGACCAGAATTAGATAGATCGATGCCATTCCGAAAAGCAACAGGAAACTTCCCCTGATGGGAATGTTGAAGGCTAACCGGGCGACCAGCAAACCAAATGCAAGGTCGAATAAACCAATTGCCAGGAAGGGGAGGAGCTTACCGGCAATAAACTGCCATTTTTTGATCGGGGTGACATTGATCTGTTCGATTGTGCCAATCTCCTTTTCCCTCACAAGGTTCATCCCACCCAAAAGCATTCCAATAACGGTAATCAGAACCACAAGGATCCCGGGAGCCATATAATACTTGAAGTTGAGCTGCGGATTGAACCAATAGGTCGGCTTGACCACAATATTTTTCATCGTCACCGATCCGGGAACCGCGGTTTTCAGTAGGATTTTCTGACTGTAGCTCCCGATCACGCTTGAAAGATAGCCCAAAGATAGCTGGGCAGAACTGCCATTGATAGCATCCACAAGTACCTGTACTTCAGAGCTTTTGTTTAAAGTCATATCCTTGTCGAAACTCTGGGGAATGATCAGTGCAAGATCGACTTTATTGCGCATCAGCAGGTCTTCGGCTTCCTGTGTGTTGACAAGGTTCTGCTTTACCTTAAAGAAAGGGATACCGGCAATTTCAGAAGTCAATTTTCGTGAGGACGTTGAATTGTCGAAATCGACAATGGCCACATCAACCTGACGCAGTTCGTTGGTAGCCGCGAAAACAAGGACCAACATTTGAACCAACGGCAGCACAAAGATGACAGGCAGCATCGATTTGTTCCGGAAAATCTGGGTAAACTCTTTTTGCAGAATGTAATAGAGTGTTCGCATGGGTTTCTATTGAAGACGGATTTTGAATTTTTTGACGCTGATCATGATAAAGAGGGCAGACATTCCCATTAAAATCAAGGTATTGGGCCATATTTCGGCCAATCCCCCACCTTTCAACATCACCGAACGGTTGATCTCGATAAACCACCGTGGTGGCATCAGATTGGCAATTACCTGAAGGGGAATGGGCATGTTCTTGACAGGAAAAATAAACCCGGAAAGCAATATACTTGGCAGCATCAGCACAAAACCGGATATCGCCATGGCTGTTAGCTGGCTATCCACAAACGTGGAGATCAGGATTCCCAAACTTAGGGCAAGGAAAATGTACAGCAGTATCTCAGCCAGGAGCAATGCAAAACTTCCGATAACGGGAACTTTGAAGACAATCATCCCCAACGCCAACACAACCAATGCACTGACAATCGAAAGCAACATGTATGGCACAACTTTTCCCAGGATAATCTGGATCGGTCGAAGCGGCGAGGCAAGCAGTATCTCCATGGTGCCGCTCTCTTTTTCGCGCGCAATGGTGATGGCAGTCATCATGGCCGAAATAAGCATCAGGATTACGGCAATCAACCCTGGGATAAAATTATAGGAATCGCGCATATTTTCGTTGAAAAGCATCCTGACCTTGATATTGATTCCCGGAAGAACCTGGTCTTTCATCAACTCATTTTTGACAAAACTATTGGTGATCGCAGACGTGTAATTGACAATTAGTTGCGCGGCATTGGGTTCCGAAGCATCGGCAATTACCTGAATATCGGCACGACCTTCGTTGATAAGATGTCGCCCAAAATCTGGTCCAAAGATTACCAACTCCTTAATCGTACCGCTCCTAAACAGGTTTTCGTAATCAGTTTCTGCTGTGGGAATTGCAGCCAACTGAAAGAAACCGGATGACAATAACCTGTTGGTTAATCGTTTGCTAAAATCATCCTGTGAGTGGTCCACAATTGCGATTTTTACGTTGCGGACTTCATTGGTCATCACATAACCAAAAAGCATCAACTGCGCAATCGGTATCCCGAATAAAATAATCAGGGTACGCGGGTCGCGGAAAATATGGTAAAACTCCTTTCGGAGGAAGGCTAAAAATCTTTTCATCGTGCAATTTTTAAAAATACTTCGTCCATATTGGCTGCATTGTATTGTTCTTTGAGCTTTTCGGGAGTGTCGAGCGCAACGATCCGGCCATCGGCCATGATCGAAACCCTGTCGCAATATTCGGCCTCGTCCATATAATGGGTCGTCACAAATACTGTAATTCCCTTTTCAACAGCTTCATAGATCAGGTTCCAGAATTGCCGGCGCGTAATTGGGTCAACGCCACCTGTGGGTTCATCGAGAAAAACAATTTTTGGCTGGTGGAGGATGGCAATCGAAAATGCCAGCTTTTGTTTCCAGCCCAATGGCAAGTCTCCGATTTTGCGGTTTTCATAAGCAGTAAGACCCAATCTATCCAACATTTCAGCAGTCCTTGCCTTTCGCTCGGCTACCTTCATCCCATAAACACCACCATAAAACCTGATATTCTGATAAATTGTAAGGTCCTCATACAGTGAGAATTTCTGGCTCATGTAACCAATGTTCTGCTTGATCTTTTCCGTTTGCCTGAAAACATCAAAGCCAGCAACTTTCATTTCACCTGATGTAGGAGTGGAGAGCCCGCATAAAATCCTGATCGCGGTGGTTTTTCCGGCACCATTGGCACCCAAAAACCCAAAGATTTCACCTTTGTAAACCTCGAAATTGAGGTTGTCGTTGGCGGTGAAGTTTCCAAACCTCTTCACCATATTTTTAACGGTAATAACCGGTTCTTTTGTGATCATGATTTGACTTTTCGGTTATGCATTAAAAGTATAAAAACATCTTCGATTGTCGCCTCTGATGGTTCAACGGTAAACTCATGTTCGCCACAAAGAGAAAGGAATTCTTTGATTGATTGTGGCGTATGCGTCCCTTTGGGAGTAACAAGGTGAAGGACCTGTCCAAAGCTGTTGACTGAGATCATTGATGGAAGTTCACCAAGCAGTTTTGAGGTATGGTAAATTTTCTTTGAGCGTACCGCCCATAAATCTTCTGCAAAAGCCTGATTCATGGCCAGAGGTGTTTCTACCGACATCAGATGCCCCTCCTGGATCAAGGCGATCCTGTCGCACATCGAAGCTTCGTCCATATAGGGTGTTGAAACCATAATTGTTATCCCCATCGCTTTCAATCGTTTAAGCATTTCCCAAAATTCCTTTCGCGAAACGGCATCCACACCGGTAGTTGGCTCATCGAGAATCAGGATTTCGGGCTTGTGGATCAATGCACACGAGAGTGCCAGCTTTTGCTTCATTCCTCCGGATAGTTTCCCGGCCCTACGGTCCTTGTACGGTTCGATCTGCTGATAAATATCTTTGATCAAGTGGTAATTCTCCCGGATGGTTGTGCCAAAAACTGTCGCGAAAAACTGAAGATTCTCTTCCACAGTAAGATCGGGGTATAGTGAAAACCTTCCCGGCATATAACCTGTAATCAATCGCACCTTTTTGTATTCGCGTACAACATCAAGTCCGTTCATGGTGGCACTCCCCGAGTCTGGCAGCAGTAACGACATCAGGATTCGCATCAGCGATGTCTTCCCTGCACCGTCGGGACCGATCAACCCGAAAAGTTCGCCCTGCTCAACAGTCAGCGAGACCTTCCCAAGCGCCACCGTTTCCCCGTAAGTCTTATGTAATTCATTGACAACAATCATGTTGGTTCTTGTCTTATTGAAATTTTATTTCTCCCGGCATACCGAGTTTGAGCGTACCGTCATTCTGTACGCTTACCTTCACTGCATAAACCAGTTTTACCCGTTCTTCACGAGTCTGAATAATTTTAGGAGTAAACTCAGCCTCCTGTGAAACCCACTCCACAACTCCCGAAATCTCTTTGATTCCATCGTTTCCATCGATCATTACTTTGACCGTTGTCCCGATTTTAATTTGTGTAAGTTGAGTGCCACTGATGTAAACCCTGAGGATCAGTTTATCGAGGTTGGCCATTTTGTACAAAGGTTTTCCTGGTACCGCCAGCTCTCCGGTTTCGACATATTTTTCAAGGATCACCCCTGAAATAGGGGCTTTAATTATTGAAGTTTCTATCCTGTCGTTCAATACGTTAACCTGAGCTTCTACAGCCTGTGCATTTTTTTCA
>JBAXWR010000433.1:0-4825 GCA_037128295.1 Mariniphaga sp. | reverse complement strand
TTACTAAAACTAACCAAACTAACTAACCTAACTAAACCTAAACTTATGAAAAAAATGTAGTACAAATGTAACCGCCTAAAAGTACTCTTCCAAATTTTTAAAGTTAAAGAATTGTAAAAAAATTGAAAATTTGGGACTTTATTTCCAAAGTTGTAACGATGAAAAACGTGCTGTTGTGTAATCATTTGATTGATGAGATGTTACAGCCAATCCGACAAACAGTTCGTTGGCCATTTTCAGCGTAAATGAAGAGTAATGGACCCAGATTTTATTGTCGTTGCTGAAAAATGAATCAAAAATGTCGCCATGGCGTTTCATTCTGATAAATGTATTGGGGAAATCGACTTTACATTCCGTCTTGTCAACAGCATCTAACGGATAGATTGCTTTCATATCTCCTCCTTTTACCATCCGGTACTGGAACTCGCACCCACCATTGTTTTTGTTTCGTGCCTTGTTGTCGGGAAATACCTGATAATAAACATGTGGGCTATCTTCGGACAAATTTTCGCGGGCCATAATCCCGGCTTTGGTATAGAGATGTGCAGCACTAAGCCCCAAAATCTGAACACTTATGTCGAAATCTCCCTTGAGTTGCTTGTAGCTAAAATGGAACTCGTCCCGTTTTCCCCAAACATCAGCACCTCCAGCCATGATTTTAAGTTCGTTCCCAACGATTTCGGCTGAGCCAGTTTTAGCTGGTTTACCAATATCGGTCTGTGATAAGCTTTTAAGTGATAATGATTTGCCCTTTTCAGAAAGAGATTGTTTATTCTTTTGGGCAGAAGAGGTTATAGCTGTTCCTAAAACCAGTGTGAAAATTGTTACAATTACCAGAAAGACCTTCAATTTTTGGTTCATCATCATGTTTTTAATAGTGTAAATTTCTACAAATTTAATTTATTAATGGTATAGCGAAAATAAAAGTTGATCCTTTGCCCACGGTACTTTCCACACGGATGGTGCCGTGATGTGCCTCAACAATTTTCTTCACAATGGCAAGTCCGAGACCTGTCGATTTTTCATTTGCTGTGGCCCTGGCAGAGGTGGTCTGAAATGGCTGGAATAATTTTGAGAGTTCTTGTTCCGGTATTCCTTGTCCCTGATCTATAATTTGTGTGACAATTTGGTCATTGATAAGTGAAATATCGATTACAATTTTGGTGTTGGGGAACGAGTATTTGATCGCATTGCTCAAAAGGTTATTCACAACCTGCTGTATTTTATTCTTATCGAAAGTTGCATAAATAGAATTCTGACTTGTACTGACGATTATTTCTTGTGATTTATTCTTTGCAAGCATTTCATTCTGAATAATATTGGTCTTAATAAATGAAATATATTCCTGCTGCGACAAGTTAAGGTCAAAAATTCCTGCCTCGATTTTTGATATATCAAGAAAATCGTGGATCAGATTGAGCGAAAAATTGCAGCTCTGGTTGATATAATTCAGGAATTCCAACTTTTGCTCCTTTGGTATATCGTCATAATCTTCAGTAAGTATATAGGAAAAAGATTCTGCCACACCAATTGGGTTTCGCAGGTCATGGGCTACCATTCCGATATACCTGTTCTTTTCGTTGTTTAATTCCGATAGTTTTTCATTTGCCTTCTCAAGTTCCGTGGTCCGGACTTTCACTTTTTCTTCCAGGTTCTGATTTGCATCTTGTAGGGCATGTAACAATTTTCTGTTGTTGGTAATCAATTCGTATTTTTCAAAAGCCTCTTTTACAATGGATTCCAATTCATCAGGGATCCAGGGCTTTTTAACATACCTGAAAACCTGGCCTTCATTAATAGCACCTATAACGGCTTCTATGTCTGTATAGCCTGTCAGAATCAGCTTTAATGCATCAGGATATTTATTTTTGATCTTCATAAAAAAATCAATCCCCGTCATCCCTGGCATCCGTTGATCGGATAGTACCACCTGGATATTCTCCTTTTCCATGATGTTAAAGCCTTCGGAAGGATCAATCGTTGAAAAAACATTGTACTTCCTCCGGAATTGTCTCATCAATGATTTGGTAATTTCTACCTCATCATCGATAATTAGTAGGTTATGATCTTTATTTGTTAATACATCTAAATCTATACTCATACGCTTAAATATCTTGGTATAATAAGTTTAAAAATTGTTCCTGTTCCCGGCTCAGAAGTTACTTCGATCGAACCTTTGTGTAATTCACTAATTATCTTATAGGTAATGCCTAATCCCAATCCTGTCCCGCTTCCTACTGGTTTGGTCGTAAAAAATGGATCAAAAATCTTCGCCTTGATCTCTTCGGGGATACCACTACCATTATCATTTATGGAAATGATGATATTGGGGTCTTTTAACTCTACAGATAAGATGATTTTACCTCCTTGATCAACGGCATAGATTGCATTGATCAGAACATTCAGAATTGCCTGATTGAGCTGACCTGGATAACAACCAACCAAAAGATGGTCAGGAGATATAAACTCAAAGTTGATGTTTTTCCTGGTCAGTTCAGACCGTGAAATTGAAATCGTGGATTTGATGTTCTCAATAAGATCTATTGTTTTTACTGCTGATTCGTCCAGTCTTGAAAACCGTCTAAGGTCTTCAACAATGGTTTTTACCCGTTCAATCCCTATTTTTGATTCTTTTACCATATCGGCAATATCTTCCGACAAGAAATCAAGATCATTTTTTTTGCGGATTTTTGCCATTCGGTTGTTCAATTCGGGAGAACATTCTCTGTCAAGTAACTCTTCAACTTCACGATACGTTTGAAAAACCTCCCCTACATATTTTTCAATCGAAAAGAGGTTACTGTAAACAAATGCAATGGGATTGTTCAATTCATGGGCAACGCCGGCGACCAATTGACCCATCGCATTCATTTTTTCCGAATGGATCAGCATTTGCTGCGTCTCCTTTAATTCCGCCAAAGTAAACTGCAGGGTCTTTTTTTCTTTGATCAGTTGTCTTTGCAAATTGTTGACCTGCTGATTCAGATGGCTTAACTGATTGTTTTCCTTGAACAAATTGGGAACATCGACTTCGGCGAAAACCATGATCTGATCGGCTTGCCTGAACACTTTTGCGTTGAGTCCGAAACTAATGTCAACATAATTGCCAATGGTCATTAATCCTTCAAAAATCAAACCGGCTTTGTTAGTATCCATAAAGGTGGAAAAAACTGGGTTGATAAAGAAATTTTTTGTCTGCTCATATTCTTGATCAACTTCCAGGAAAAAACACATTGAGGTATTTGCATACAGCAACCGACCAGAAAGATCAAAAATGCCAATCGCAACCGATTGTCCCTTTTGGATCAATTCGCTTATCAATTCCTTCCAATCAGCTATATAGTTGATTATTAATCCGTTTTCCATATCCCTAAAATAACCTTAAATGCAAATTATGCCTTATTAATTAATCCCAATAGGATGAAAGCTATAAATCTTATCGTTAATGAGCAGAAAATGGAGCTTCGGGGTTTTCCTCAGCCAATTTATTAAATATTGGGATATTGACCTGCATCCAATAGTAATAGGGATATATCTCCTGGAAACTTTCAGGCGACATCTCTTTTTTTAATATTTCAATCCAGGTATTTAATTGAGCCGCCCAATAGGTGGAGCTGAAATTACGGGAACGATATGCCCTGAAGACCCAAAGCACGGTGTCGGTTAAAACCTCCGGAGAGCGTTGATGAAAAATGGATTCCATAAAACGAACATGGTTTGCATGATTATCTTTCATCATTTCCACGTTGTTAACACCGACTAAATCAAGCAAATCAGGACGGCTTTCCATCTTTTTGTTCATCAGGTTCACCAACAAATCTGTTTTTGCTCCATACTCTTCGGCGGCTTTTGCGCCCACTTGCTGAAGCTTGTTTGCAGAATTGATTAAATCGTTACGTTCCATAATAATAAATTTTATGAGTGTTTATTGTATGTTTCAATAAAGTTTCCGAGTAAATAGAGGTCGGTCAGCAAGATTACATTTCCTAATCGGTCGATAAGTTCATCCGAAACATGTTTAAACGCCTGCCCTCCTATGATAATCAACAATTCCGGAAATTCCTTTCTCACCATTTCGAGCATGGTTAACAAGTTGGTGAAATTAAAATAGACAGATAAGGATATGGCAAGAAGATCAGGTTGTATTTCATGGATGAATCGGACCAATTCAATATTAGGAATTCCGGTACCCAGAAAAAACGTTTCCCACCCTTTCATCTCAAAAACATCTGCAACCATTTTGATGCCCACCTGATGTAGTTCATTGTCTACACAGGCAACAACGACTTTCTTATTGTACCTGGTTTTGGAAATTAACTGCTCAAACAGCTCGTTAAGGATGCCTTCTGTTATTGCGGTGGCAATGTGTTCTGTGGCAACACTTATTTTGTTGGTTTCCCATAACCGGCCCACTTCATAAAGGGCTTCTTTGAAGACCTCTTCGTAAAGCTGTGTTATCGATGGGTATAATGAAAGATATTTGCGTGTAATGTCAGAACAGGCTATTCGGTTGCCTTGCAACAAGTTCTCAAGAAAATCATTCGCGAAATTTTCACAAGTACTTTGGTTCATCCTTCTTTTCAATATTAAGTTTCAGAATTGGTACCTTCTCAACAATAGATTTTTAAATTAGTCAGTTTTAACAATGCATTGTTGATGACAAGTAAAATTTATATACAAAAATAAGTAATACTGCTGAAATGTCACGGTTAGTCCCAATTATTTTTTAATGATTACCTTATTAAATTGAAAAGGATAGAACCGGGCGGCTCTATCCTTTTACTAAACCTAACCTAAACCTAACCTAAACCTAACCTAAACCTAA
>JBAXWR010000432.1:0-4861 GCA_037128295.1 Mariniphaga sp. | reverse complement strand
CTAAAACCCGTAAAAGAATCTCTGGGTATTGGAACTAACAATGACCTGGCAAAAAGCATTGTAAAATCAGTTCTGCCGGCAACGTTTGGCATATTAGCATTCATCATCACTGTTCTCGCCATTGCCAATCTCAATATTGGGAAAAACATTGACAATTACAGAAGATCAATAGCAGAAAGACAGGTAACATTGTCTAATCTGAAGAGCTACAATAGTCAAAAGAATACTATCGACAAACTAAATGGCAACAGAAGACCAATTGGACCCGCAATGATAGAACTGGCAAACATTCTTCCAAAAGACGTATCGCTGGATACTATAAATTTTAACGGATCCCTATTCACCATAGATGGAAAATGCAAAGAGATGGACACTGTGAGCTCAACAATAAAGATCATACAAAATGCAAAGTTCTTACAGTCGCCATTGCTCATACAAGCAAAAAGAACTCTTGTCGAAGTTCCGTCAGGATTGAACAAAGCGACCAATAGCTATGTTCAATTCCAAATGACTTTTGTTATAAGATAAGAAGGAAAGGAAAATTGTGAAGAACAAACTGCTCGTTAATGCGATGATTTACTCAATATTATTTTTGTTGTTCCTTTGGGTTGGCTATAATAGCTTCGTCAAGGTTCACTACAAAGAATATACCGAACTCCAATACAATCTCAATTCCATCGACATAACCACTTGCCTTCGATACTTTTGGTTGAGCACCTCGAACCATGCCTGTATTGACATCCAACTGAGGTGGTGGAACAGGTAGCCACTCGCTGTATGCCGTTACATAGCCCTCTTTTTCGTATTTAACTTGCCATAGGCCTTGAGGAACATCCCAGGCATACATCCCATTTGTATCAGTCTTTAACGGATTAACCTGCCCATAGCTTTCAGCATCCCAAACTGTTACAACGTCATGTTTGTCACCATACATATCCTCTTCTGTTGTTTTTTGGAATAAGGTAGTAGTAACTCCTTCCAAACGGTTAGAAGTAACAGCTTCGTAAATGTAACCGGAAGGATCCTGAACATCTTCTGCAGGAGCTCCTGTGTAGTTGTCGTTTCTTGAATATGGTTCCAACGAACAATTCTTTTCAAACTCACCTATAGATCGTGAAATAGAAATAAAATTTACTGTATTTGCATATTCTCCTGCAAAATTCAAAAAACCTCCAATTAAAGCAAGCTCAGATAATAAAATATCAATTTTAGGAATCTCTGTTTTAAATTTTGCAAATCCCAATGTACATGAGATTTTTTTTATTTGATTATACTCTTTTTCTTTTTCAGCAACATCAGCTCTATATTGTCTATAATCAGATATTCCAAGACATCCGTTTTCTTCTAATCTTGTTATTCTATTTTTAAAATCATCATATATCGTATGAGTCTTATCTATATCACTTGCGGTTTTGCCAACTGCTAAAAATTGTGATGTTGCGTAAGACAATGGTGGACACTTAAAAAGGTCAACAGCTATTTGAATATACTTGCCTTTCGTAATAATTGGATCTAATACCGTAAGTATTTTATGCAAATTTCCTGTCCCAGTATTCGTTTCATTTCCATTATTTTCTTGTGCTATCGCTTCATTGAATATCTCCTTGGGAATTACCAATTTAGTAGAAGTCTTTGGAACTTCACCTGATTCACTAACTACTTCTTCTGTAATTTTTTGATAATACCCTATATTGTCATACAATTTTACGTATTCATATCCACCATTTACATCAACATTAGGAACCGGAGTAACACTGCTATTTAATTCAAATTGACTTCCATTGTATTCAAAAACAGAGCTAACACCATTGTCCGTTTCATTCGTGGAAATATTCTGAATCTTTGAATTTGGAGATGTATTGTCTTGATTATCGAAATTTTGTCCCAATGATGAAATGATATAATCCTTGTCAATGGCAACTTCATTTGTTGCCATAAAATAATCCACACTTACATTAACCGGTAAATTTCCAGATGGGAAATCACCTTTAGCAATCCACAACTGAATATTTTCGTCAAAAACAGCCTTTAGTTTTACAGTTTTACCTGCCGACGTACTCACGTTTACAACAACATCAGATATTATTTCAGGATCGTTTTTGGTAAATTCAACTTTAAAGGTAAACGTAGGATAACTTGGCCAATACCAATATACTGGTGATTTCGACGATGGATTAAGAAAATCAAAGACAGTGGTGTATTCACAGAGATTCAAAGATGTCGCAGGATGCGCAACGTTAATCATCGTGACCTTTGATACTTCCAAACATTTTTCATCATAGATTAATTGCTTTGTTTCGGTGTTGACTGTTATTCCTATCAAGGTGTTGACTTTGGCATTAATCGCATGATTGGAGAATGTACCTGGCTGGTTCAATTCACATTTCAACTGCCAGGCTCCATTGGCCAGTGATTTGGTTTGGCCTACAAGCACATTATTGTCATAAACCATCACCGTTGAACTGGCAGAAGCTGTACCACTAATTGTAACCGTTTTCTGTGCTGTTTTCGATGGAACATTGATGCTCAAATTAGTGACCGAAAACGTGGCCGTACCGATTGGCTGCTTTATGGTCTCTCCATTTAGGGTAAATTCAATTGATGCGTTGGCTGTAAAACTGCCTCCCTGAGTAGGTATTATGCAAAAACGTACCACATCATTAATGTTGGTTAATGGAACAGTCAGCGTATTCCCATTTTCACTAAAAAGCCCCGATACACTGCTTCCTATCATCATCGAGCCAGATACATACTGGCAGTTTTCAGGAAGCTCAATAATCATCTTCACGTTGCTCACCTTATTGGAGTATGCATCCTTAAACTTAACCTGGCCACGCAAGGTAAAATAAGAACCGGCAGTTGCCGATGTTTTATTCACCGAAAACGAAGTATTGCCATCGGTATAATAAAGTTTTGTTTCGTCCAACGTTGGGATATCAGCAATACTGAGCTTTTTTATAACGCCCTTACTTATCGTTACCGAATTGGTAACGTAATCGACATCTTTGGTGAGTCCAAGAACAGATAGCTGGCTTATATTTTGAATTGTATTGAAATACTGACTGTTACTCATAGATACGATGGTGTAAGTACCATCAGCCAATTCCCCACTGGTTACCGTATTGCTGGAAGAGTAGTCGTGTACCGCAATAAATTTGCCATTACTATCGTAAACCATGGCCACATTAGATGCATTCATAGCACCGGAACAGGTTGCATTGAATGATCCATTCTGTACAATTTCGATCGTAGCAGTGGCTTTCAGTTTTGCATCAAGTGTAACCGAAGTTGCAATTGCGTTGAATTTACCAGTAGTGCTTTCGCCTGAAATGCTGATTACATCGTTGGCATCAGCCGGATCAAGCAAAACAATATCGGGATACTGAATCGAATAATTTGTTATGGATTTATTTTTCGTTTGATTGAAAAGGGTAAAACGAATATCCTGATAATCGGAATAATCGTCATCCTTTACTGACGATGAACCTTCTGCAACACTATAAGCATAACTCATGTCTAACGTAATAACCCCACCATTGATTGGAGCCATCATAATATTGTACTCGTTTATACTGTTGCTGAAGGATTGTGCTTTGATTGTTTGATCAACATAGCTATTATACGATGCAGTGATTGTCGTTTGATCGTTCAGTGCCAAAACGGAAAATGCCCCATCTTTGTCGGTTTTTACAATGATGTTCTTCGAATATTTGCCATTGAGCATTTGTGAAATAGAAACCGTAGCCCCATATAAAGCAGTCCCTGAATTTTTATCCTTTACGGTTCCCTTTAGCGTTACAGTGGGTATCGTTTGCAGGTTATATTGAATGTTATTCGTACCACTTATTGTTGTATAGCTTTGCTCTGTAGGTGCAACATATTGAACGCCCAAACTGTTGTTTAATCCGATCTGATATTTCAGCAACATGCCAACAGGAAGTTCAGAAAGGGTTGTGCCTTGTGCCAGATAGATGCCTTTTTGATCGTACCATTTGATTGCAGTTTGGTCCGTAACATTAGCATCCGATTCATTAAAAATACTTATGGTCACAGGAACAAGCTCTTTCAAATTCAAGAACTGGACTTTGTTTTCATTGCTGGAAATGGTTATATCATTTATTTCGCCAAGAATATCTCCATATTTGTTCTTCAGTATAACCTTGTATTTGCCACCGACAGTAAGCCGTCTAAATGTATAGTTTGTCAAATCGGTAATAGTCATTGATACCTTTTGCGATGAAGAAAGATCGGTAAGTTCGAGAACTGAGTTTTTATACATGGCAATATTGGCCGGATTTGGGAGAAGAACAGCAAGGTCCTTGAAAAGACCAACATTGACAAAGCTATTGCACTCTGCTGTGTAAGGTTCTTCGCTAAAATAATAAACAAAACCGTTTTGAGAATAAATTGCACAAACATCCTTGAGTGATGTTGCCTTTACACTTGTGTTATCACCTTTAATAACAACATTGTTTGATGCTTGAATTGCATACGAACTGGTACTCTCGGCCAAAACAGAACCGCCATTAATATTAACATTTCCGGCACGAATAGCACTATCAGAATTTGGGCTTGTACTTTTTGCATTAATAGTTCCTCCATTGATTGTAATACCACCTCCTGAGATTAGGGCATAACCGGTTGAAGTTTCCAGATTAAAAATGCCGCTATTGAAAGTAATTGATCCGGAGCTGTAACTGTTAGAAATCTGCGCAGTGGAATTAAGGCTACCTCTGCCACTAAATACAATTTTTCCCTCCCCGGAAAAAATGCTGGAATAACCTTTTCCGCCGCCTATTGTATTAGTACCTTCTACCTCAATATTGACATCAAAGTCGGGTATATAAATACATGCAGAACC
>JBAXWR010000431.1:0-4863 GCA_037128295.1 Mariniphaga sp. | reverse complement strand
ATTTAAACTGAGGGATATGGATGAAAACAACGCATGGCTGGGTGACACAATTCCGAATGCCGGTGGAAGGATATATAAAGCATCTTCATTTACCGGCAATAAATTGGCAATGTCATGGTTGCCCGATTCAACTTCGGCTGCCAAATATCTTGAATTCATAAATACCGGAACGGTAAGCGATCACACCCCACCTCCAGCCCCCTTTCATTGTACAATTAAACCAACAAAGTCAAAAGATTTTGAAATTCTCTGGGAAGCCGATGCCGATATTGAATCGGGCATAAAATATTTTAACATCTATAAAAATGGAAAATTATTGAATCGGTATCCTCATGATTACGATTTTCAATATTTCAATACCAATGGAGATAATCCAATTTTACCATTAGCTCCTGATTTGCGATACTTGATCAGAAGCTCCGAAGGCTATTCAAAATCCGATAAATATAAAATATCCATGGTAAACCATGCCGGACTTGAATCGGAACAAACCTTAGTAAAATAAAAATTAATTAGCAAAAAATGATGGGATGAAAACGCTTTTAGGACTTGTATTAATCTATCTAACAACCGCTTCTGCATTCGCAAAAGAATATCACGTTGCACCTGGAGGCAATAACGACAACGATGGTTCGGCTCTTAAACCGTTCCGCACCATTTCTGCCGCTGCTCAACAAGCCAGGGCTGGTGATTATTCACAGGGTTTGGCATTTGTGCACAACCTGGTTACCGGAAAAACGGTTCACAAAGATGTGATGAATCGTTATACTCCCTATCATTACCCACATTCTACCGAGCTTGCCGGAACTTCAACCATTACCGGAAGGGACGACCGTTTCTACAACAATATTTTTGCCATTCAACAGGGAGGCAATTCGCAAACCGATAATGCAGAAGCATTTGGAGCCGTAAACGATCGTGGTGAATCCTATGGACTAAACGCTTACAATGTTTATTCACCCTCCATGCAAGCCTATCTTGACACCTTGAAAAAAGCAGGAAATGTATATGTAGTCACTTTTGCGAAAGTGGAGCAGCCGGTCTACATTGGCTCAAATCTTTATTTTGGAGTTGGTAAACCTTGTATCCATGAAAAGAACTCAATAAAGGATGAAAACTTTTAACCCGAAGTGAGAATTGAAGAAAAGGGCGATGAGGTTTTCCTTCATATCAACGTGAATGAATCCTATTCGAAAGTGAAAACCCAATTGGTAAATACCGCAATGTTAGGTATGCCACGTATTTGCGAACAAGCTTTTGAGAATCACCAATCGGAATGAACCTAATTTAAACGTATTAGTTTCTCCAAGCTTAGATTTCATCAGACAAATGAAAAATTATATTATAATAAATGAAAAAAATAATTTTATTAAACATTGTTCTGTTCAGCCTTCTTGCTTTCGGCCAGAATGAAAAGCAGAAGAATAAAACTCAATTTCAAACATCAGGTATTCGTCAGAAGAGTAACAATAAGCTGGTCAATTTTATAACCAGAAATGGAGACCAATTGAAAGATGGAGAGAAAGTTTTCAGGTTTATTGGAGTTAATGCGCCCAATATCAATGGTCAGTATGATGGATATAAAAACGCCAATCCTGAAAGTGGCTATCTGTACGACCCAATTGAGCTTAGCTTTGAAATGGAAAATTATTTCAAGGATATGGATCAAATGGGGGTGACCGTTTTCAGAAATTTGGGAATTTTGGTTGCAGACGGTACCTTAGAATATGAAGCCCTTGTTGATGTAGCTTACAAATACAATGAAACAGCTTTTCGAAAAAATCGATAAGATGCTCCAGCTATGTAATCAATACAACATGCGGGTTATCCTTTGTTTGGTTAAAGAGAATACTTACTGGGGCGGAACAGCCGCATTTAGCAAGCTGTACGGTGGAGGGGATTATTATTCGGCAGCTGCTGTAAAGGATGGGTTCAAGCATTTGTTGTCTACAGTGGTCAACCGAAAAAACTTTTATACGGGCGTTACCTATAAAGACGACAAAGCCATTTTGGCCTGGGAATTTGGGAATGAAGTGCCAAACGAACAGGTGGAGTGGATCAATGAGATGGCTAACTATTTAAGAAGCATTGACCCGAATCATTTGATAGCCGATCCGCGCCGGGCAAATGGCCCAGGACAAATGACTAAACTAGTTGACGATGTAATCAATTACTGTCCAAAAATTGATATCGTGAAAACGCGCCAGTATCCAAATTATAAAGGTACAGTACCTGAGTTATGGGCTGTGTGTAATGGGAAAAGGCCTTTGATTATTGATGAGTTTCAAAGGATAGATGGTTTTAAGGAATCATTGGACGGAATCATGCAAACAGGCACAAGCGGCGGATTGTTGTGGAGTTTGATGAAAAATCAGTATAAAGGTGGGATCGGAGGCCATTCACTTTTCCATTCCTATAGCTGGGGAGGAAGCCGATGGCCAGGGTTCAACAGCGGCGAATATTTCAACGAATCTAAAAATCTGATGCTGATAAGGGAATATTCTTATAGAATACGGTCAATTGAAGTACCTCCATTGCCTGCGCCTGTTGATGCACCGTATTTGTATGAAAGTTCAGAAAAAGATGTAGCTGCATTAAAATGGAGATGTTCCTCGGGTGCAAGATATTATACGGTTGAACGCGCCAAATCAAAATCAGGCCCATGGGTCAACGTTAGTGGCGATTTGGATATTAGTTTTGATTTATACTTCTTTCCAATGTTTACTGACTCAAATGCAACCGTTGGAACCAAATATTATTACCGAGTAAAAGGTAAAAATGTATCAGGAACAACTCCGGCATCAAATATTGTTGGACCAATTGCTCCAAAAAAACGAATGGTGATGGATAATCTCAAGGATTTTTCATTAACCTTTTCAAAAAGTTCAAATCTCAGTATCAGCGCCGAAACATGGCCAAGGCTAAGACAAACTGAAGAAGAATACTATCAGGCGGTAAGGGCTTCAGGCAGTGGATCGGGTGAAATTATTTACAAGGCAGATCATATAAAATCGATCAAGATTATTGCTTTTAATGATAAAGAAGATGATATTACCATTCAATTTTCAAAGGATGGTAAATCCTGGCTTTTAGCGGAGAATACTGAAAAAACAGTCAGGGAAGCTTACCCTAGTGCCATTTCGGGTACAAAAGATAGTTCGACGGATAGATTTACATATGAGTTCAATTCCTTTCCAGCCGGAACACAATATGTGAAGGTTCTAACCGGAAATGCAGGTAGAGCAAATACTTATCCATGGATTGGAAGAATTCATGTTGGATATACCGGATTGCTCATAACAGGTGGAAAATAAAAAGTGACAAGGTTCGATAATTAAAAACTTTGAAGTAGATATCATGAAGCTTTCTTTTCTATTCTTCTCAGACAAACCCGATATCAAATGGGAATTGTGCCGCCAGATGGGATTTAAGTATGCCATAGCCAAACTGGCTCCTGAGCTTACGGGGAAACTGCCCCCCTGGGATTTTGAAACTCTCAAAGCTTCGAAGCAGATTTTTGCTGACCATGGCTTTGACCTGATTGGGTTGGAGGGCGACCAGATGGACATGATGCGTATCAAACTTGGTTTGCCGGGGCGGGACGAAGACGTGGAGTTGTACAAAAAAATGCTCGAAAATATGGGCAAACTAGGCATCAACCTCTTGTGCTATAATTTTATGGCAACCGGCTGGTTTCGCACGTCAAAAGATATTCAGGAAAGAGGTGGAGCTCTTGTAACCGCCTTCGATGCTGCCGATGGCGAAAAACTTCCGCTTACACCTTATGGCGAAGTATCGGCTGAAAAAATCTGGGAAAATTACCAATGGTTTATTGAACAGGTAATGCCCGCCGCTGAAAGTGCCGGTGTAAAAATGGCCTTGCACCCCGACGATCCACCAGTACCTGTTTTACAAGGCATTGGCCGGGTTTTGATCAATGCAAATGCCATTCGAAAAGCTTTGGCTCTTTCCAACAGTCCTTCGCATGGCCTTACTTTTTGCCAGGGAACTTACAAATCCATGTGTGAAGATGTTCCTGCATTGATTCAGGAATTTGGGGAACTGGGTAAAATCTTTTTCGTCCATTTGCGCGATGTGGAAGGGACTCCCGATCATTTCCGCGAAACCTTTCACGACAATGGCCCAACCAACATGCCAGAAATGCTGAAAATCTATCAGGGAATTGGGTTCAACGGTGCTATGCGCTCTGACCATGTTCCCACCATGGCAGGTGAAGGCAACGATCATGCCGGATATGGAATGAGTGGAAATCTTTTTGGGATTGGTTACATCAAAGGAATGATGGATGCATTGAATATTAAATCAGAATAGCAAAGATCTGACATGATAAAAACTAAAATATTAAATACTCCAGGATTGCTTTGTTTTTGGGACTTTGATTCTCAAAATCCCCTGGTTTCAAAAGGGAAATATGAATATACACTGCAAAACGGACATTCACCTGTCAGCATTGAAGCAGAAGGTCCGGTATCTGGAAATTCCATCCGGATTGAAGAAGGTCAATATCTCTTTATTCCACGAAGTGAGTGTGCAGGATTGAACCTGCATGGCAAAGACGCTCAGGTCACAGTGTTGGCCTGGGTCAAACGTCAACCCAAGAGTTATGTGCAGTGCGAAGCCATTGCCGGAATGTGGAATGAAACTCAAAAAAAACGGCAATATTGCCTCTTTCTGAACATTCAGCTTTACGACAGTGCCAACCAGGTTTCCGGCCATGTTTCGGGTGTTGGCGGTCCGACGCCTGGCGAGCGATGGTGCGTGGATGTTTCTATTGGTAATACAGTAATTAATTACAACGAGTGGACTTTTGCAGGCTTTACCTATGATGGGAAACAAGCCAGA
>JBAXWR010000430.1:0-4872 GCA_037128295.1 Mariniphaga sp. | reverse complement strand
GGTTTATGAATAAACGGAAGCGCAAAGTTTAGGGTAATTCCAGTCGGAAAAGTAATATTGGGATTTGAACAATCAAGGCTTACCGTAACACCAGGTACATGCCCGTTGGTCTGCAATTCGGGCACAGCAGGGGTTTCGTTGCCCACAAGGCTGGTAAGAGAAATTTGAACAGGGGCTGTTCCGGTTATTGCATTGGGCGGAATTGTCAAAGATACAACAGTGGTTCCAGCCGGATTTTTCTCGACAATGGTTGCCCCCGCAGTAGGGGTGACGGTAACAGGGTTCGATAGCTTTTTAAGCATTAAAGCATCGTTGACAACACCTGCTAAAGACACTTTCAGGTCGGATTTGTTCTTTACATAACCGGTTTTCTTTGCTTCGATAACATAATCTCCAGCCAATAATTTTGTTATCACATATTTGCCTGAAGCATCTGTCGTGGCAACTGATACACCGTCCAAAAATACCTCAGCGCCTCCAATACCAACTGTTTCTGCATCCAAAACGTAACCAGTAACATCATATTTGATGATATTGGTAAGCGTTCCAACATTTTTCTTGCATCCGGTAAACAAATAAATACATGCCAAAAACGTAGCCATTAAAAATGGAACCGTGAACACGAAAAGCTTTTTTTTCATTTTGCTAAATTTTTAAGAATAAAATTGGGATTATAGAAATGTTCTACCCTGTTTTCATTTGGACGGGTTTCATAATACTGTCCGAAAACCCCGTCAGTCGAGGTATTGTATTCCCAGTCAAAGTAATCAGGGGATTGTATTTGTAAACTGCGATAATTTTTGCGATGTTTGGGTCCGATCGCAAAAACAAAATGAAAACCTCCATAGTATTTGCCGTTTATACCCATCATTGCAAATAATCCAATAGCCGTTTCACCCCAATACCGGGTAAAGTCACCTCGCATTCCGAAATCGGAGTTGATGTAACGGTTGGCTGAAACATCAATCTGTATATTGTTTGGTTTCCAATAGTAACCGCTTTTTATCGAATAGGTCAAGGTATTGATATTATTGCGAAACCACCCCCCCTCGTAATATTGATATTCACCGGTAACGCCTGCATTGATCTTAACATACGATTGCCCCCTCATCAAATAATGTGTCAGTGACATGTCGGAACCGTACCGTCCTGCATTAAACTTGCCAATTACGGTTCGTCCAAGGATGGATCCCGGCAATCGAAACTCCTGTGACAGGGTAACAAATCCCGCACGTATTTTTTTACCTTCCTTCCCATACCATTTATCGCTATAAAGCGGAAGGATGACTTGTCCGGTAAATTTCATCCCACGCCAAAGTGAAACTTCAAGTGCAGGGGCAATATTCAACTGCAATTCGTAAAGTTGGTCAGTCCGGATATTCATTTGTAAAAATTGAGGATAAAAGACCAATGCAACCTTTTTAAAATGGGGGTTATGCACGCTTGAGTCGTTAAGTGGTTTCCATGAATCATCCGTATTATAGGATAATTTAAATCGGTGTGACATTTCTGCAACTGTCATTTGCCCCGATGCGTATTTCTTCCAGTCGCTCACCTTAACTTGCGAAACTACCAACGGCATATCATTGACGAGAGTGATTACTTTCAAAGAGTCATAACCACTTTTTGAAAGTTGGTCCAATATCTCCTTCAATGCTCCTGTTCTGTTACGGTATAGGTTGTTCTCATAGCTTAAGACCAGAGTATTCCCCAAAGTTTTCAACCTGATGTTCTCAAAGCCAATTTTATCAAGGCGTTGATAGATATCAGAGACCTGATCCTGTGCCTGGAGAACAGTGAAGTTTAACCCTAAAAAAGTTAGAAGCATTAAAAAAGGTTTGTCCATACCGGAGGTTTTTTTTCTGTTTTATAGTTGATGTATTCAGGATTTAGGTCAGGATCTTCGTTTTCGGCTTGTTTCTTCATGAGGTACTTATTCAAACCAATCCTTGACAAAAATACATCTTTTATAAAAGAGGGAGCTGAGATGAGGTTTCTTCGCCATAGCCGTTTGGGTTCCCGCAGTAACCTGATAAACCATTCAAGGTTCATCCATAGCCAGAATTTCTCAGGCCGAGGCACAGTCCCTGCATAAAAATCGAAAACAGCACCGATTGAAGCGATCACAGGGGCAACTATACTGTCTTTGTGTTTGTAGACCCATTTCTCCTGTTTGGGTGCAGTCATCCCTACAAAGAGTACATCGGGTTGAAAGGCATTGATCGCATGGATGATCTGATCGTTTGTGTGTTTTGAAAATACCTGCTCATAAGGTGGGGAATAGGTTCCAACAACGATCTTGGGGAATTCCAGTTTTGCCTTTCGCTGAATTTCCATGAGGGTGCTTGGCGAAGCACCCATATAAAACACCCGGCCACCATTAACATTTAACTTTGACAGCAATAGATGGTGCAGGTCGTACCCTGCAAACCGCCTAAACCTACGGCCAGTCAGCATAAAAAGTGCTACTACGATACCAATGCCATCGGGTAAAAGAAAAGTTGAATTCTGAAGGGCTTTGCGGTAGGCATGGTCTTTTTTGGCTTCACAGTAACAATGCGGATTGATCGTATTCACGATCGTTTTGTTGTCTTTATGGGCTAAACTATCCAATACTATATCTCCGGTATAGACACAATAGCCCAGGAAATGAATGTTGCTCATAGTTGTATTTAATTTAGATAATGAAGCAGAAAAACTGAGAAATAATGCAGGGATCCATTTTCAGGAAATGGTATTCTATTGCAGCGGTTTATCGGAATTTATACCCTACGGTGAATTGGATTTTATTTCCGTTTATTTTTACCGGTTCGGAAACGATGCCTGTCGGCAATTCAATATCATGAAGGTATTGGCCAATACAATACCCATACTCAATCCCAATAAAGATTTTATCCGAAATTGCAGTGTTGATCCCGATAAAAGGGGTAGTCACAATATCGGTGCCGACCATTTTCATCAACATATCGTTTGCATCGTACTTTTCCTGGATCATTAAATAAGTACCATCGATCCCAAAGTAGGGTATTAATCCTTGGCCGCTTCCTTTAACCGAATAAAAAGCCCCCATAGAAACCCCTGTAAAGTTCACACCAAAGTGGTTAAAAGTGCTTCCGGTTTGTCCGTTGACTTTGCCATCCCAGTACCAAATACCCAGGCGTGTTCCCAGGTTGAGCGGTAAATCGAAAGAAAGATTAGCCGAACCCATCGCCCCTCCTTTAAATCGGTTCGATGTATTTGCCATGGGTAAAAACCATTTGTTGAGGTACTCCATCGACGGGTTGTAATAACCTGCCGAAACGGATATCCCATTTAGTCCAGGGCTGTTGTCCCTGCGATGATAAGGCTTGTAATGCCTCCTGGCAATCGAATCGGTTGCCAAAAAACAAAGCACAAGGCAGAATACAATTTTCCAGTTAACCATTTGTTTGATTTTGATTTTGATTATTATTACTATTGCGATTTCGCTATTGACAATCAGGAAAGGGCTAGAGAGGTTTCTTCTCATCTTAAAAGGGATGAAGTTGACCTTTGCAATATCGCGTAATCGTTAAACCAAATTGATCCAAAGTTTTGGTCAGATAATCAACGATCCGACCATTTCGTGGATCAAATCCTGCCAACCCATTGCGTTTTGCCACGATGGGAGGTAATCCTGCCACTCCTGGTGTTGGCTTGGGCCGGTTAGATCGAAAGGATAGGGTACCAAACAGAGGCCTGAACCGTAGAACCCTTTCATCAGCCTTCGCATGTGCCACGCCGAGGTAATCAGCAAAACTGGCATCTGAATACTTTCTGCCGGAAGCAGTTTCTTTAGGTTGTCGATGTTTTCCTGCGTGGTACGGGCCTGTTTTTCAAGGACAATATCGGTTGTGTCAACACCCATTTGTTGCATATACGATAGGAATTGAGGGGCATACGAAATACCTTGAATCAAATTAAAGGCTGATTCGCCCGACAGATAAAGCTTTTTGATCTTTCCAAGGCGGTACAATCTGATCGCTTCAGTCATGCGGTCTCCCCTTTCGTTATAGTCCACCTGCTGCAAAACCTCCGAATAGCCGGTCGAGCCACCCGCAATTATGGCCAATTGATAAACCATGTTAGTATCGGGAACCTGAAGATAGTGTGCCGACCATGCCATCACCGCTTTATTGAGAAGTTGTCCGTTCGTAAAGGCCAGAAAGAGACAAACAACCAAGCTCCAGGCAACCCTTCGTGACTTCGGGTTTTTGAGCAAAGCACAAATGACCAACAATCCCACGATCCAGTTGATGGGCGAGGTAAAGACATTGAAAAGTTTGCTGAAAATAAAGTGCATAAAGTAGATGAAGGATTATTCTACGGATTGTTTTGAAGAGAGGTATGAGTTCCTGTTGGGATCCCTGACCGTCATATATTCAGCCTCGCCCAAAATTATGTTTGCCACATTTTTCGGATATCCTTTTGCAATCAGCAACTCAAGCCGTTTGTTGTAATTGTATCCAAGATCTTTCCAATGGTTGATCTGTCTGTAGATCTTTTTTTTCTTCCGCTCGTTGGGCATCCTCTTTCGTTTCAGCCTGATCAGGAAACGAAGGACGTATCCAACAATAAAAATTCCACCTGGAATTCCGGCAGCAATAAAAAGCGTTTTCATGAAAATTAAAATAGGAGGTTATAGTAGAATTTGACAGGACAAAGATTTCATCGAACTTTACTTTGTACTGTTTTGCAAACGTATTTATTAAAAATGGGGTGAATTACTTATATTTAAACAGACATTTGATTGAATTTTCAAATCGGAAAATTCTCAAATTAACTCATTTTCAAATTCGGACATTAGCACCCTACGACATGGATTGTTTTTCCTTCGTGCTGCTCGGTTTGCCA
>JBAXWR010000043.1:0-38427 GCA_037128295.1 Mariniphaga sp. | reverse complement strand
CAAATAAAACCGGTCTGATTTGTAACGACTTTTATGATCGCGCAAAGGTCCCCATTCTGATCCTTCTTAGGGGCTTCTACCCTGGCCGTTATATCGTTAACCCTTGGTTCAAAGGATTTTACGCCGATCATTTGCTGTGCATGGAGGGTGCTGCTAAAAGAAAGCAGAAGCAATAGGGGCAATAGGCATCTTATGTTCATAAATCCGGTAAGAAAAAAGAATTTAGGATGGTAAAACTAAGAAAAATTTCCAAACAAAAAATTCGTCAAAGATGAATTTGGTGCTATCCTTCGTTACAAACAAGATGGAGTGTACTGTAAGTTGTGCAAAGCCACCCCACCCTAAAGGGCGCCCCTCCGGAGGGGAATGGATCGCAGTTCAGAGTGAATAGTCTTTCAAGAATATATATCTTATTATATTTCTATTGTTTACATTATATATAAATTATTCCTATGCTCTTTTCATCTTCCAAAACAACAATCAATCTCGGAAATTCCCCTCCCACGGAGGGGTGGCGAAGCCGGGGTGGTCTAGTGTTGAATACCGTTTTCCATAATTTGGGCGTCAAAGCCGAAATGGTAAAACTTTGAACTATAGGTCAAGCACCAACCGGAAACCCGAAGTGTAACTGCGAAGGACGGGGGATGCGTTTCCACGAAAAGTTGAACGGCTGTAGGATGCACTGTCGAGCCAACTGCCCCCCCGGCGCACACGGCTTGAGCCAGCAGATGGGCCTTTAGGGTTCTCTGGTTGTGATTTTGAATAGGAATCAGCTTCGTACCAATCGTTGCACCACTCCCACACATTGCCACCCATATCGTAAAGACCAAACTGATTGGGCTGTTTGGTACCCACAGGGTGTGTTGTCTTATTGCTGTTGACATCATACCATGCATAGTCGCCCAAGCTGGTTTCGTCGATTTTACCAGCGGCATATTCCCATTCGGCCTCGGTGGGCAAACGGTAACTCTTGCCAGATTTTGCGTTCAATTTACCAATAAAAACCTGAACATCGTCCCAGCTAACATTCTCCACCGGAAGGTTGTCGCTTTTAAAATTGCCTGGGTTGCTGCCCATAATGGACTTCCACTGGGCCTGTGTCACCTCGGTTTTGCCAATGTTGAAACCGTTTAAAGTGACACTATGGATTGGTTGTTCGTCACGGCTTTCTTTACTTCCCATTTGAAAAGTTCCGCCCTTTATTGTCACCATTTCAATGATTGTACTATTCACATTCCCGGAAGGAGACTGAGATACAAAACTTAGACTGAATGTGGTCTCGCCCCCAACCTGAGAAATGGATACGGACTTTTCGACCTTTTTGTCGCCTTGTTGAATCCTTAAAATATGGTTGCCAAAAGTGAGGGAGCCACTATATGGGGTTTGTCCTACCGATTGTCCATCAATAAAAAGCATAGATCCGGCAGGTTCTGAATTGATATTGACTGCCCTTCCATTAACGAGGGTTTCAGTTACCCTGGCAGTTTCACCTTCAGATATGGTAATATTCTTGAACGTAGTAGCGTAACCTGCTAAACTTAGTGTTAGGGCATGGTCACCAGCAAATAGATTTCGCAAAGTGGCAGGTGATGTCCCCTTAATTTCACCATCGATGGATATGGTGGCCTCTGGGGGAGTGGTGATTATTTTTAGACCTCCGGTTTTGGGAACAGGTTGCAAGTTAATTGTAAGTGGCTGTCCCATAGTTACTTTACGCTTTTCTTTGGCAGTGGTATATTTTTCCTTCCTGGCTTCGAAAGTATAGACACCTGGCAACAAAGGGCCTGTCCAGGTACCGTTCCCCTTTAACTCCCCTGAAATGAAAATGTCGGAGGCAGGATTGGTATTTATCTTTACTCCTGCAAAAGTTGGGATTAGCGTCACAGGCTGTTTAATTTCACTTCCTGGTTGGATGATGATTTTTTGGGTTACAGTCTGGTACATATTGAGCCGGATCGTAACTGTGTGTTCGCCAGCTTTCAACTGTTCCAGGACACAAGGTGTAGTTTTGCCAGTGGCCACATCGTCCAGACTAACTGTGGCGCTCGTTTCAGGGGTGGTGGTAATGGTCAGTTTCCCAAAATTGGGTTTCAGGGTGAGGTTTAAAACCTCTTTTTTGTCAGGCTTTAGATCAACAATACCGGCAGTTGGCAAATAGAAGTCATGACTGAGATTGTAGGTGTGTTTGCCAACAGGCAACTCGTTTTGGTATGGGGTTTGGTTGGCAGGCTCATCATCGATGTAAATGTCGGAACCTGTAGGATCTGAGTTGATCACCAACCATTGAGAGGCAATCTGTTCATCTTCAACGGTTGTGGTTACCTTGCCTGTTGTCAGTTCCATGATATAGACACCTGCCTTCTCTATTGGCACCGGATACATATAATCGCGAAGGATACCCAACTTTTCATGCTTTATTGTAAGCCGTTTGGCTCCGTAAGGTACATAAATCCAGTATTCCCCAGTCTTGTAATCTGCCGAAATGATCCCAAGGGCATCCGAATCCCAAATAAAACCGGTCTGGGTGGTCACCACTTTAATGATTGCGCAAAGGTCGCCATTCTGGTCTTTTTTGGGGGCTTCTATTCTGGCAGTAATGTCGTTTTCCCTTTTTTCAAAGGATTTTACACTGATCTGGGGTTGAGCAAAGAGGATACCGCTAAAAGAAAGCAGAAGTAAAAAGGGCAACAGGTATCTTGTATTCATAAATCCGGTAGCTAAGGGAATTTGTGATCGTAAAACTAAGAAAAGTTATCAAAAGAAAATACTGCAACCAAAATTTGGAGCTATTCTTCGTTTCAAGCTACAAACCATTTCCTCCCCGTAACAAATGTGGGGGATAGTAGTGGTGTCATTTGGATAAAAAATAAGGTAAATAAGGTTGATTTCGAACGATGACCCATAGGTATTAAGGTGTAAACAAAGGAAAAATAAGGTTTATTTGGCTGTATAATATTGTTATTCTGTATTATACATGTTAATAATTGTTTAAGAACTTATTTGTAAAGACCCTCAGCGAAAATCTGCGTGATCTGCGGTAAATTTTAAAATTTACCGCAGATCACGCAGAATACCGCAGAGAAATTCAGAATATATTATTCCCCCACAAAATCCACATCGATTATCATAATCTCCGATTTACCAACTGTCCTTACCGGTGGCCCCCACAAACGTATGCCGCTGGTTACGAAAAAATGGGTATTTCCTATCTTTTCATAACCCCAGCTTAACTGGTACATACTTTGGATGATCAGGCTGAGCGGGAACATTTGTCCATTGTGGGTATGGCCAGATAACTGAATATCAACCGCTGTTTTGCTGACCTGCTCCAGCTCAGTGGGACGGTGGTCGAGAAGAATGGTTGGAAAAGAATCGTTTACCTGTTTCATCAAATCATCGATGGCTTTTCTTCTGTTGAAATGACTATCGTAACGTCCCATTAAATTGAATGAACTATCAATCAAAGCATTCGTATCCAGAAGGATATTTATCCCTGCTTTGTCGAAAAAATTCCCTTTGTCCTGACCGCCGTAATATTCATGGTTTCCAAGCACGCCATAGACACCATATCTCGGATGGATCTGTCCAAGCAGGTTTTCGAGATCTTCCATTTTAGTATTGTGACGGTTTCCCTCAACGATATCACCACCATACAACATCAGGTCGGGGTTGAGCCCTTCCACCTTTTTCACAAAACGCTCTACAAAGCGGACATTGGTTTCCTCCTTGAGGTGAAAGTCTGCAACAAATGCGATCCTCAGATGTTCAATTTTGGCCGATTTCCGGGGAACCAATATCCGATATTCAGAAACCTGGATCGTATTGAAATTGATGATACCGCCAATAACAACCATCGCTGACAACCCGAGCAATACAGAGAGAACAATCTTTTGATTGTGACCCTCTTTCAATCTTTCAAAAGGCATAACCCTGAATATTAGGTTTATCAGTAAGATTAATTCAAAAACAAGTAGTGAGAGGAACAAGTAAAGGTAAAAGGTGAGCAAGTAACCCCCTGCCTCGTTAATGGCACTGGCCAGAAAACCCGTCTCATTCTGCCCAAAGAGGTTGCTGACCGGATAAACCAATGCGAAGAGCAAGTAAACCAGAAGGTATTTGAACCTTTGCCTCTTGTTGATGAATAACTGCATGATCCGCAGGCAAACATAAATATTTGGGACAATATAAACCAGGGTGATCATTAAATGGAACATCGCAATGGATTTAGAAATTTTGGCTGGAAAGATAGCGGAAAATTGGAAATTTTTAGTGAGGGGGAGTTGGTAATTTTTCGCAGCTGGCTTCTGGTGGCTGACAATTGGCGACTAGCTACTGGCGGCTAGCAACTGGCTGTTAGTGCTACAATAGTTTGAAAGTAATCCAAATTGGGAATCGGAAGGGATATTCTTCCCGGCATAGACCGCCAGCCGCCAGTTGCCAGTTGCCAGCCGCGTTTTACCAGAACAAAGCCGCCAGATGCCAGTCGCCAGCCGCAAATTCAGAGTGCCTTGAAAACCTTCCCCGGTAAACCTTTAACGATTCCGGAGAATTCGAGATTCAATAAAGTTGGGGATACTTTATTCATGGGAAGGGTGGTTTTGATACAGATCAGGTCAATTGGCATTTCCCCTTCGGCACGAAGCAGATCGACAATCAGTTTCTCATCTGGCGAAAAGTCGTAAAAAAGGCGGGGTTGTACAGCATCCGGCTGACTTTTTGCTGCACTCCAATTCATTACATATTCCAGATCAGCAACACCTTCCATCAACACTGCCCGGTTCGATTTGATCAAAAAATGGCAACCTTCCGAAAAAGGGTCTCCTACCCTACCGGGAAAGGCAAACACATCGCGGTTATAAGAATTGGCAATTTCGGCAGTAACCAGGGCACCTCCCTTTTTGGCTGATTCCACCACAATCGTAGCATCCGAAAGACCCGCTATGATCCGATTACGGCGTAAAAAATTTGTTCGTTCAATGGGTGAATTGCTCAAAAAATCAGAGACTATACCTCCTTGATTGTCAATCATTTCCTTTGCAAAAGCTGTATGTAGGGCAGGATAGACCGTTTCGAGTCCATGCCCCATCACTGCCACAGTAGGCAACCCATTGCGCAATGCCGATTTATGCGCCTGTATATCAATACCATAAGCTAATCCACTAACGACAATCAAAGGATATCCCCGCTCTGCAAGTGTAGTAATCAATAGTTCGGTCATTTTCTTGCCATATTCCGTAGCATGGCGGGTCCCGACAATGCTGATCACTTTCGGGCAATTCAATGCCGGTGTCCCCTTAACATAGAGAATCACAGGTGCATCTACACATCCAAGTAATCTTTGGGGATAACCATCATCCAGATAAAAGAGGGCATTGACATTATTTTTTTGCAGGAATTCAACCTCTTTGCCAGCACGAGACATTACCGATGAACCGACGATGTTTTTTGCAAGTACGCTGCCAATTCCCGGAATTTGGCGCAATGCTTTCTCCTTCTCTCGAAAAACCTGTTCAGCACTTCCGGTATAGGCAATCAACGATTTCGCTGTAATGCTCCCGATGCCAGGGATCAGCGATATTGCAATCTTATAGTGCAGGTTGTCAGTCATTAAAATAATATTTGACTATTTTTTTGTGACATTTCCGGTTGCAATGATACGATAGGAAAAAGATCCATAAGCTCCGAAAATCCCCAATGCACCACCTGATAAATTAGTTGGCGGATTTCCTGGAGCCTGTGAATTTACTCCTTGTTGAATATTCTCGCTCATTCCTTTAAAATATCTCCAGGTATTCCTTTCCAGGTTCATCAACTCCACAACAACCGTGTCATTCGGGGCAAAGTAGCGGTAATAAACAGGTAAGGTAATTTTCTGTCCATCAGAAAAAGCATCAGTAATCATGTAAAAATCGTTGATCGCCACCCATTTGTTCCGATAAAGCTTTACCCTATAATAATTTTCAGTTTTTGCAGGATCATGGAATTCGATAAAGACATTTAAACTATCGGTGCGGAACAGTCCAGGTCTAAAATAGACGGTATCAATACTAACCGGTGGAGGAAGATCAACGGTCGCCTCATAGGTTTTCCCATCTGCTTTAACTTTGAGAACATATGATTTACCAGCCATCCCAACCGGTCCGGAAGAAAAATAAATTCCTTCCATCTTTTCGGGCAATATTTCACTATTGTCAAGATAATCCAATTGAACAAGGGCATGATTCACAGGCAGGATACTGTCCTGATTAAAGTAAGCCTGACTTTTGCTGATTTTTACCCAAACCGGTTTCTCACCGTTGGTTATAAAACTCTCAATAACAACTTTTGCATCGGTACTTATAAGGTTCACCTTGATAATCTCTTCGCAAGACCAAATCAAACCAGTGAGAACCACAAAAAGGAATTTTTTTTGGAGGTGAACAGAATTCAGTTGTCGTCCTATTCCATCCTTGGATAATATTAAATATCTACTATTTAGCATTTTATATGGAAATAGGGTTTTGTGTTCCAACCTCTTCTTTCGATGCAAGTTTAGGCATAAAAGGGTCAAAATCAAAATCAATTTGAAAAGCCTAAACCATAGCTTTTTTCGCAGCTGTTCGATGGCTAATTACCGCTGCTCCGGGATATCCTTGGCCTGTTATTTCCAGAATTCCAGGTTCCTGTTGGCTGAGATTCCCTGACCAAAATTAATTTCTCTTGAAAAGAGGTGTTGTTCAACTCTGCCATTGCCTCACGAGCTTCATAATTATTTGGCATTTCTACAAAACCATAACGCTTCGACCTGCCTGTAACTTGATCGATGATCACCTTAACCGTAGTTACAATTCCATAATGCGAGAAAAGTTTTTGCAAGTCTTTTGTTGTCGAAGCCGGACTCAAATTTGCAATAAATAAATTCATGACTTTTCAATTTTAGTAAAGTTAATAAAAACAAAGGAGAAAAAGAAGTGTCTAAGATTTGAATCTGAACGTTAAGTCACTTTTAATTACCTTTGCCGAAATGATTGATCAGATAACAATACAACAAATACTCGACGCCGCCGAGATTGCGGATGTTGTAGGTGAATTCGTTACCCTGAAACGCCGGGGAACGAGCCTGATCGGACTTTGCCCTTTTCACAACGAAAAAACGCCCTCTTTCAACGTTTCGCAGGCGAAGGGAATTTATAAATGTTTCGGGTGCAGCAAAGGTGGTTCTTCGGTCAACTTTATCATGGAACATGAGCATTTGTCCTATACAGATGCACTTAGATGGCTGGCGAAAAAATACAACATTGATATCAGGGAGAAAGAGGAAAGCCCTGAAAATTTGAAAGAACGAAACGACCGCGAAAGCCAGTTGATCGTTTCGGAATTCGCCCAAAAATTTTTTACCGAACAACTTTGGGACACCAACACAGGAAGGTTGGTGGGACTTTCCTATTTGCGCCAGCGAGGCATGAGGGACGATATCATCAAAAAATTCGGGATTGGGTATTGCCCCGATGGAAAGGATTTGATGACAAATGCCGCGCTAAAAGAAGGTTTCAGGATGGAGTTTCTTGAGAAGACGGGACTGACCATTAAACGTGAGGATTGGATCCGGGACAGGTTTGCCGGGCGGGTCATGTTTCCGATCCATGGCATTTCGGGACGTGTAATTGGGTTTGGAGGACGCACTCTTGCACAGGATAAGACAATTGCCAAATATCTAAATTCGCCGGAATCAGATATTTACCATAAAAGCAGGGTACTCTATGGAATTTTTCAGGCCAAACGAAGCATCATTCAGCAAGATAAATGCTACCTCGTTGAAGGATACACTGATGTGACATCGTTGCATCAATCGGGCATTGAGAACGTGGTAGCTTCTTCAGGAACGTCGCTCACAATCGATCAGATCAGATTGATCAGGAGGTTTACGAATAATGTGACGATCATCTATGATGGAGACCAGGCAGGAATAAAAGCCTCGATGCGCGGAATTGATATGGTCCTTGAGGAGGGGATCAATGTGAAAGTACTTCCCTTGCCAGAAGGAGAAGACCCCGACTCATTTTCGCGTTCAATGGGTGCAACACAACTGGCACAATACATCAAGGATAATGAAACCGATTTTATCAATTTCAAAACCAAATTATTACTTGTAGGGGTTGAAAAAGATCCTGTCAGCAGGGCAAAACTGATCACCGATATTGTGAGTTCGATATCAGTGATCCCCCATGAAATTGTTAGGTCTGAGTATCTCAAAGAGTGCAGCCGCTTGCTCGATGTCCGTGAAGAGATACTTTACAACGAAATCCGAAAGTTAAAAACAAAGACTGAGGATGAGATGATCAAACATCAGGAACGGGAACTGCTCAGGGAGGCGAATGTTAAAAGCCAACCGGTTCTCCTTCCTGTCCCTGAAAATAACCCATGTGAAACAGAAGAGATCGAATTGCTTAAATTGCTGATTAAATATGGGTTGCATAAAATATTCGAAGTCGAAAATCCCGAAACAGGAGATGTGGAGGCGATTAATGTCGCAGGTTATGTGCTTTCGGAGTTGGATGCTGATCAGATGGAGTCGGTCAATCCGGTCATCAAAGCGGTATTTGATGAGTATGCCCTCCACTTTGAGGAACCAAACTTTGATGCCATAAAGTATTTCGTGAACCATCCCCAAAATCAAATCAGTCAGTTGGTTTCTGATATCTTATCCGAAAAAAACAAATTGAGCGAATTCTGGAGAAAAAGGGGCAGTTTCATCGAAGAAGAGCATGAAATTCTTTTTCAATTGGTACCCAAAGTCTTACAGGAATATAAACTGAGGTATATTACTTTTCTGATTTCACAAGCCGAACAGGGAATAAGAAAAGCATCAGAACAAAATGATTTTGAGGCAATTATGGAATACCAGAAGAAATATCAAAAATTAAAAGCGGTCGAGAAACTCCTCTGCGGGCACCTCGGAAAGCGGACAATAACGGGATAGGGGCGGGGAGTCTGGATGGAGGAAGAAGGTAAAACGAAGAAAGGAGAAGGGGAAGCGGAAAATTCTTACATCAGAAAATTTAAAAAAAGACAATTCTTTTATCTGATCAATACACCGTAGGTGTTAAAGTATTGTAGATAAATAACATGGCTATAATCCTGTGCGGCGAAATCAGAATAGTATTTCAATGCACTTTCGATCTCTTCGCCGTAAAAAAGTATAATTGGCCAATGGATGCGAAAACAATATATTTCCATATTTCAATTTATTTAAAATATATTTCTGCGATTGTGATATTTAATTAACGAATCAATTATGAAATCAATATGATATTTGTAACTGGAGGGACTGGAATGGTTGGGGCTCATTTGCTTTACGATCTTGCCTGCAAAGGTGAAAAGGTCAGGGCTTTGAAACGGCCAGAAAGCAACATTAAAAAAACAGAAAAAATATTTTCTTTTTATTGCACTGATTATAAATCGCTTCTGCAAAATATCGAATGGGTTGAGGGGGACATTCTCGACAAGGAAGGTTTACACGAACTTTTGATAGGTGTTGATCGGATTTACCATGCCGCAGCAATCATTTCGTTCGATCCCAAAGACCAGCAGCAAATGCTCGAAAATAACGTTCAGGGAACTGCTAACCTGGTTGATGCTGCTTTGTCGCTCCAGGTTGCCCGATTTTGCCATGTGAGTTCAATTGCCGCTATCGGGACACCACCTGAAGGAATTGAAGCCAACGAATTCCATCCATGGCGGAACAGCATCAACCATTCAGCCTATGCAGAGAGTAAATATGTCTCCGAGATGGAGGTCTGGAGGGCCACCATCGATGGACTAAATGCAGTAATTGTCAATCCATCAGTAATTTTAGGCCCTGGCGAATGGGAATCATCGGGAAGCCCAAGCCTTTTCCATACAGTTAAGAAGGGTTTGAAATTTTATACAAAGGGGGGAACCGGATTTGTTGACGTAAGGGATGTAACCACTGCCATGTCTCAACTTATGCAGGAAGATAATTGGGATAAGGTCAAAAATCAACGCTTTATTCTTAATTCGGAAAATGTCCTTTTCCGTAACCTGTTTAGTCAGATCGCAGTTGCGCTTAAAGTTGATCCACCTAAATATTTCGCAGGCAACACACTTCTCAAACTTGCCGGACTAATCTCCCGTTTACACGGATTTTTTACAGGATCACGCCCCAAACTAACAAAAGAAACGATCAGAAGTGCCAATAAGGTAAGTTATTACGATGGGTCAAAAATCTGTAACGAAATAGGGTTCAGCTACACTCCGATCGAAGATTCGATCCGGAATATTTCCAGAATTTATTTGAATGGACCAGTTCACTAAACCAGGCCGCAACCTTTTGACCTCCATAACCGTCAATACATACGAAACTACAATCGTGTACTATGAAGAAAATCTCTTTAATAATTATTGCTCTACTGCTTTCTGGCAGCATCAGTTTTGCAAAAGATGGGAAACGGGATGTTATCTACCTAAAAAACGGGAGTATCATCAAAGGCCAGATACTCAAAGACTATCAAAGTTTTACCAACACCGAAGGCATTGTGAGGATCAAAACCAAAGACAACAGCCTCTGGGTTTTTAAAGCTACCGAAATTGACAGTATCCGGCAATCACAGCCCAATTCAGGGTACGATTACCACATTGGATATTTTAACCTCACTGAGGCTGGCATTCTTGCGGGCAACTCAAAGAACAAATATGATGCTCCCTTTTCATTGATGAACATCAGTGGATGGCAGTTTAAAAACAGGTTCTCTGTCGGTATTGGAGCGGGTGTGGAGATGATGAGTGAAACCTATCTCCCTGTTGTTGCCGACATTCGTTACCATCTTAAAAAACAGGGGACAAATCCATTCTTTGGGATTCAGGGCGGATATACTTTTGCTCTTGATAAACCCGATCCTCAATATGTATATACCACCACTGGAATCTGGGGAGGATCTGGCAGCACTCTGAACATGAAAGCTCGGGGAGGTTTTCTAGTCAATCCATTTGTTGGCCTTGTCACCCCTCTTAACGAAAGCATGGCCTTAACTTTCAGTGCAGGTTATCGGATCATGCGCCACAGGTACCACCGCGAAGACAACTATAATATCGATATGGATTACAACAGGCTAACTGTTAAAATAGGATTATTGTTCCAATAAAATTAACCCATTATAACCATGAAAAAGTTTTACATCAACACCATTTTCCCCCTTTTCTTCCTGATGGTAATTGTTTCAGGATGTGAAGATAAATTCACAGAACAGTACCTTTCTGCAGAACCGGTCTATTTAAGCTACAAAGATTTCAGGGAATCGGTCAAATCCGAAAGCCTTCATGCCCTTGTAAATCCAGGTAAAATCTACTACAAAGACAATTATCTATTTATCAACGAGTTAATGAAAGGTATTCATGTTTATAACAATGCAAATCCTGCCAATCCGCAATATGCAGGTTTTATCAATATCCCCGGTAATGTTGACATGGTCATCCGCGGCAACATCATGTATGCGGATAGCTACATTGACCTGGTAGCCATAGATATTTCCAACCCAGCCAGCACAAAGGAAGTAGCCCGCCTGAAAGGTGTATTCCCCTATTCGGTACCCGCTTCCGATCCAACTTATCGTGTTGGTCAGATAGATGATACGCAAGGTGTTGTGGTAGATTGGACTATTAAAAAAGTACGTAAAGAGGTTGAGCAGATCGACTATCCCGTTTATCCGGTTTATTTTGGAAGCGAGCTGGCCAATTTCGCAATGAGTTCCGATGCTGCCACCAAAGCTTCGGGTGCAACACAAAGTGCCGCAGCCGGCATTGGCGGTTCAATGGCACGGTTCGGACTGGTTGGTGATCATCTTCTCGCTGTGGACAATAGTACCTACTATAATTTCAACCTTACAGACGCATTGAATCCCTCGATTGAAACCAAAACCAGTATCAATTGGAATATAGAGACGATGTTCCTCTCCGGGACCAATATGTTCCTTGGAACCTCAACCGGGATGTTGATCTATAGTGTCGCAGATGTAACCAAACCTGTTTATGTGTCAAATTTCTGGCATGCTACCGGATGTGATCCGGTGGTTGTCCAAAACAACAGGGCTTATGTAACCATCCGCGGTGGGAATCGTTGTGGAAGCAACATTAACCGGCTTGATGTACTGGACGTTACAGTGCTTAAAAGTCCTGTTTTGATGCGTTCGTACAATATGGTGAATCCTTACGGGCTAGGTATTGACGATGATGTGTTGTTTGTTTGCGATGGTACTGCCGGACTGAAAGTTTATAATGCATCCGACCCCTATTTGATTCAGGAGAAACAAATCGCCACCTTTAAGGACATCAACGCCTATGATGTGATTCCTTTGGGGAATTCGCTTCTAATGATTGGATCTGATGGCTTTTACCAGTACGATTATACCAATCTGAACAATATCAAACAGATCAGCGCGATTAAGGTGGTGAAATAGAGGCTGGCGACTGGCGGTTGGCGGTTGGCGGCTGGCAACTCGCAACTGGCGGCTGGCGACTAAGCAGGAAATTGTGCTTTAATGAAGATGATTGTAATCAATGTTAAAATATGATTCTTACAGGAGATCCCGGTTTTTCCGGGATTCTTTCTGTTTGGAGTTTTAATTTTCTTTAAGTATCTTTGTAAAAAAGGATAATATGACAGATATTCAGTTATATACAAAGATTAGTTCATTACCCGAAAATCTTAAAGCCGAGGTTATTGATTTCATCGATTTTATTACATCTAAAAGTAAGGTTGAAAAATCAGTTTCTAAAAAACCAAGGATTTTTGGTTATGCCAAGGACTCTATTATCATCAAGCCTTCATTTGACGAACCCTTGGACGAATTTAAGGATTATATGTAATGAAAAATTGGTAATTGTTTCCAAAGACAGGTTTTTTAAGGAATATAAAGTAAAGGTGATTTGGTAAAAAAGTTAGGGATGTCCACTACGAACCATTCCTCATAGGCTCAGTCATTAGGTTTGATTACAATCACCAAAGTATTGTGAACTATTATTCTATTCAGTTTTCTGAATCAGACTCTACGAATTTGCACTTTGACATGTAATAATTCACAAAACAACTTAATCTGTATAGAAACATTTTAAATTAGAAGTTAAATTAAATTCGTCTTGTAAAGCATTAAGGCATGGGCTACTTTTGCAGGTAATTTTTAAAATCGAATGTTTCATTCAAATAATTCTAAAATCAAGTACTTATGAGCAATTTCCTGAACGCCTCGATAGGCCGGAAAGTATTTATGAGCCTCACAGGACTTTTCCTTATCTCATTTTTGTTGATCCACCTGACGTTGAACCTCTTCCTGATCTTCGACGACTCAGGCAACCTGTTTAATCAGGCAGCCCATTTCATGGCTACCAACCCAATTATCAAGATTATGGAACCAATTTTAGCGTTGGGTTTCATCATCCACATTATCTGGTCGGGATGGATCACCCTCGAAAACATGAAAGCCAGACCAATTGGCTATGCTTCTGGAGACCAACTGCTTAAATGGTGGGAACCAGCCAAGAACATGTTTATCCTTGGCGGGATGATCGCAATTTTTCTTGTGCTCCACATCCTTCAGTTTTGGGTCAAGATGAAAATTACAGGCGACCCATTGTTGAACGAGCCTTTAAATATGCCGCTCGAAGCCGGAGTTGAAATGCACAATGCTTATGCACTTGTTGCTGGTCTATTTAAAAACAGCGTGTTGTACGATATCGTTTACATCATCGGTGGCATTTTTGTAGGATTGCACATTACCCACGGATTCTGGAGTGCCTTCCAAACGATTGGCTTCAACAACAACAACTGGATGAAGAGGCTAAAATTCCTGGCCAACCTGATCGGTATTGTTTTTGCTATTGGGTTTTCAGCCATCCCGCTCTATTTTCTTATTAAATTCTAACTGAAATAAAAGATCACAACATATGAGCATCTTAAATTCACATATACCTGAAGGATCCATTTCAGAAAAATGGTCAAACCATAAAGCAAATATCAAAGTTGTCAGCCCTGCCAATAAGATGAAACTCGAAATCATCGTAGTGGGGACAGGTTTGGCAGGAGCTTCAGCGGCTGCTTCACTTTCGGAGCTCGGCTATAAAGTAAAGGCATTTTGCTACCAGGACAGCCCACGCCGCGCACATTCAATTGCCGCACAAGGTGGGATCAATGCTGCCAAAAACTATCAAAACGACAACGACTCTGTTTACAGGTTGTTTTACGATACGATTAAAGGTGGCGACTACCGTTCACGCGAAGCCAATGTGCACCGTTTGGCGGAAGTATCTCCAAATATCATCGATCAGTGTGTTGCACAGGGAGTTCCGTTTGCACGTGAATACGGCGGATTACTATCCAACCGTTCTTTCGGTGGGGTATTGGTCAGCCGCACATTTTATGCCCGAGGTCAGACAGGTCAGCAGTTGCTATTGGGAGCTTATTCTGCATTGAATAGGCAAATCAACGAAGGTGGTGTGAAAATGTACACCCGCCACGAAATGCTCGACCTGGTGACCATAGATGGGAAAGCCCGTGGTATCATAGCCCGCGATATGGTGACCGGAGAAGTAAAACGCTTTGGTGCCCATGCAGTCATCATTGCAACCGGTGGATATAGCAATGTATTCTTCCTTTCAACCAACGCAATGGGTTGCAATTGTTCTGCTTCATGGGTTTGTTACAAGAAAGGTGCTTTCTTCGCCAATCCATGTTTTGTCCAGATCCATCCAACCTGTATTCCGGTTCACGGTTCACAGCAATCGAAGCTGACCCTGATGTCGGAATCGTTAAGGAACGATGGCCGCGTTTGGACTCCAAAAAAACTGGAAGATGCCGAAAAATTGCGCAAAGGGATGATCGGGCCTAACGATATCAAGGACGAAGACCGCGATTTCTACCTCGAAAGAAGATACCCATCCTACGGAAACCTTGTTCCCCGTGATGTTGCATCACGTGCCGCAAAAGAGCGTTGCGATGCTGGTTATGGTGTTAATAAAGAAGGCAAAGCTGTCTATCTTGATTTTAAATATTCGATTGAACGTCTTGGGAAGCATACCATAGAAAAACGGTATGGCAACCTTTTCCAGATGTACGAGAAAATCACCGATTCTGATCCATATAAAGAACCAATGCAGATCTATCCTGCGATCCATTATACGATGGGTGGAACATGGGTTGACTATAACCTGATGACCACAGTTCCGGGGCTTTATGCACTAGGAGAGGCCAACTTCTCAGATCACGGTGCAAACCGATTGGGGGCTTCGGCACTGATGCAGGGCTTGGCAGATGGCTATTTTGTAATTCCTTATACTATAGGCAATTACCTTGCAGGTGAAATTATGGTTCCCAAAATAGACACCAACCGTCCAGAATTTGCTGTTGCAGAGAAGGCTGTTGTTTCCAAATTGGAAACGCTATTCAACATCAAAGGAAAAACACCGGTTGACCATTTTCATAAGAAATTAGGCCAGATCATGTGGGATAAAGTGGGTATGGCTCGTAATGCAAAAGGGCTTAATGAAGCTATTAAGGAAATTCAGGAATTGCGTGTAGAATTTTATAAAGACCTGCTTGTACCGGGTGAATTGAAAAACGTCAATCCTGAGCTTGAAAAAGCCGGAAGGGTTGCCGATTTTATCGAACTTGGTGAATTACTTGCGCGTGATGCACTCAACCGTAACGAATCGTGTGGCGGTCACTTCCGTGAAGAGTCGGCTACAGAGGAGGGCGAAGCCAAACGCGACGATGAAAACTTTGCCTATGTTGCCGCATGGGAATACAAAGGCATTGAGAATGAACCTGTTCTTCATAAAGAAGATTTGGTTTTCGAGACAATTCATTTAACCCAGAGAAGTTATAAATAAAGATATCTAAACAAAATGGCTGATATAATTCTCAAAAAAATATATGTAAAAGTCTGGAGGCAAAACAGCCCAAAGGCTAAAGGTCGGTTCGAGACCTACGAGGTTGTAAATGTTTCCCAGGGAACCTCTTTCCTTGAAATGATCGACATCCTGAACGACGAGCTTATTCTTGCGGGAAAAGATCCCATTGCATTTGACCACGACTGCCGCGAAGGCATCTGCGGGATGTGTTCTCTTTACGTTAACGGCCATGCGCACGGTCCTGATACAGTTGTGACTACCTGCCAATTACATATGCGCAGATTTACTGAAGGACAGACAATTACCATTGAGCCCTGGCGTGTTGGTGCATTTCCTGTCATCAAGGACGTGATGGTTGACCGTACTGCTTTTGAAAAGATCCAACAGGCAGGTGGTTTTGTTTCGGTAAATACAGGTGGTGTTCCTGATGGGAATGTAATTCCTATCTTTCAGGACGATGCAGAAGAAGCCATGGATGCTGCTGCCTGCATCGGATGTGGTGCCTGCGCTGCAACCTGTAAAAATTCGTCGGCAATGTTGTTTGTGGCTGCTAAGGTTTCGCAGTTTGCAAAACTACCTCAGGGTCAGGTTGAAGCCAAAAAACGTGCAAAAGCGATGGTTGCAAAAATGGACGAACTTGGATTTGGTGGTTGTACCAATACAGGTGCCTGTGAATTAGCCTGTCCCAAGAGTATTTCTATCGCCCATATTTCAAGATTGAACAGGGAATACCTCAAGGCCAAATTAGCTGATTAATTAACAATCAGATAGATATATATATAAAGCGTGACCGGGAGGTTGCGCTTTTATGTTATCAACTAATAATGGTTGATAACTCTTTTATGTTTTTCTATTGCGAAGAACTTAAAAAACAAGTTTATACATAAATTCGCACCGGACAGATTAGGACATTAAAATAAACTTGCGTGTATGCCATATAGGAGACTACCGAATACAGATCAGGCCAGATTAAGGACCCTTCAGACAGCCATTTTAATGGGCCAACAGAAGGAAACTGAAGATCTTGCCTTTTCGTCTAAGTCGTTGAACCGGCTAAGGGGGTTTTATACAAGTTTTGAAGGGACTATTGCCCATCACCTTCAGGCCCGAAAGCAACAGGAAAAAAGTAGCAGAACTTACACCGAAACAGTCAGAAAAGCAAAATTATATCTTTCCCACTTCATACAAGTTTTAAATTTTGCCATCCAACGTGGTGATATTAAATCTAATGTCAGGGAGTATTATGGATTTAGCGATAAAAAATCACCTTCATTGATACTCGATTCCGAAGTCCTGGAATGGGGAAAAAAAATTATTGAAGGTGAACAAAAACGGATCAATCATGGTGGAAACCCTCTATATAACCCTTCGATAGCTTTGGTAAAAGTTAGATTTGACCAGTTCGTCGATGCCTATCATTTTCAGAAAATTTTACAAAAAAATACTGCCCGTTATACAGCAAAGGTTGCCGAATTAAGAAAAGAAGCTGACGAAATTATTTTGGATATCTGGAACGAAGTTGAAGAACGTTTTTCAGATCTCCCCGACGACCTTAAAAGGGAGAAATCAACCGAATACGGATTGGTCTATGTTTACCGCCCAATGGAACGGATCAAAACGGAACAGACCACGAAGATCGATGTTGAGGAGGAGGCGTGATCGTTAGCGGCTGGCAACTGGCGGCTGGCAACTGGCTGTCCTTTCAAATAAATTCAATATCATTTTGAAAAGTTGGCCGTTTAATCAATCAAAAATTTCATAATATATTGATATTTAATGCATTAATGGGATATTGATTAATTGTATCCCTCAAAACACCAGAGGTGCGAAATATTTGTAGAACCAGGAAGACCCATCTAACAACGCGGCGCAATCAGAAAGTTATCCAAGGGTTCAAATGATTCCTGCGCCGCAATTCCACCATCATTCATAGTGCCATAATTGTCAACAACCTTCCTTAATCACTTATCTCTTTATTGCCATCCTGACCAAAACTTATCAATATTCTGTTTGATTACTTGAATTTTTTTTCAGTACTTTCAACCCCATAAAAAATTAATCGGATGAAACGGAATTATTACCTGGTTTTCCTGGTGTTTATCACATTTTTTGCGATCTCTTTCCTGACCAATATTCTTGGTGCCATAATCCCCGAAGCGAAAGACGATTTTCATGTCAGCTATGCAATGGCTGCTTTTTTGCCCCTTTTCTTCTTTATCGCATACGGAGTGATGTCGATCCCTGCCGGTTTGCTTACTGAAAAGTACAAAGAAAAGAAGGTCATGGTTGCTGCATTTATTTCCGCTTTTGTTGGTGCATTGGCTTTTGGCCTGTTTCCCAGCTTTGCGGTGATGTTGGGTTCCCTCTTTTTAATTGGAGCAGGAATGGCCAGTTTACAGGTGGTGATCAATCCCCTGCTCCGTGTGACCGGTGGTGAGGAACATTTTGCGTTTAACTCGGTGATGGCTCAGTTATTTTTTGGAGGCGCTTCGTTTCTTAGCCCGATGCTCTACTCCTACCTCGTTCTCGAACTGAAACAAGGTGGTACACCAAACGCCGCTGTAAAATACCTGGGATCATTGGTTCCCGAAGCACTTCCCTGGGTTACAATCTATTGGGTCTTTGCGGTTATTTCATTGGTGATGATCGTCATTGTCCTTTTTTCCAAATTCCCAAAAGTCGAATTGAATGAAGATGAAAAAACCGGTGATTGGAAGACAATCGTACACTTGTTGAAAAATAAAACCGTTTTACTTTTCTTTTTAGGGATATTCTGCTACGTAGGTACAGAACAGGGGGTTGCAAACTGGATTTCGGAATACCTCCGGAGTTATCATGGGATGCGCCCTGAAGTCGAAGGGGCACAGGCAGTTCAGTGGTTCTGGGGGTTGCTCACTGTTGGATGCATTCTCGGACTTGGATTGCTCAAGTTAATGGACAGCAAAATCGTCCTTCGTATCTTTGTTTTGGCTGCGATGATATCCCTTGCAACAGCATTGATCACAAGCAATGGGCAGGTCGCTTTCTATGCATTTATTGGCGTTGGTTTCTTTGCCTCTGTGATGTGGTCGGTTGTTTTCTCCCTGGGTATGAATTCGGTTCCCGAACACCACGGATCCTTCTCTGGAATACTTTGCTCAGGAATTATGGGTGGTGCCATTACACCGGTAATCGTTGGTTCGCTGGCTGAAATTTTCAGTTTAAGGACCGGGATGATGTTCAACTTTATCACTCTGGCCTATCTGCTTAGCCTTACTTTCTGGGCAAAACCATTGATCAAGAACAAGACCATATTTGATAAAAATATAACTACAAAAATATAACATGACAAACAGAAGAAATTTCCTCATCAAAGGAGGAGTTGGCGTAGCGGCTATTGCATTGAGCAGCAGCACAATTGCAGAAGCCGGACGATCAACCTTATCAGCAAGCAATTATGCATCTAAACGACCTGAACCTTCGAAACGGAAATTCACATCCAGGTCGGTAGAGGCTACAATTACCAGGATAAAAGCCCAGATCAAAGATCCAAAACTGGCATGGCTTTTTGAAAATTGCTACCCAAATACCCTGGATACAACGGTCAATTACAAACTTATTGACAACAAACCGGATACCTTCGTCGTAACAGGCGACATCAATGCGATGTGGCTCCGTGATTCGTCAGCCCAGGTTTGGCCTTACCTTGCTCAGATCAAGCAGGATGAACCACTCCGATTGTTGATTGCTGGTGTTGTCAACCGTCAGACCAAGTGTGTCAACATTGATCCTTATGCCAACTCCTTTAACGAAGGACCAACAGGAAGCGAATGGAAAACCGACCAGACAACGATGAAACCCGAACTGCATGAACGCAAATGGGAGATCGACTCGCTTTGTTATACGGTCCGTTTGGCATACAACTATTGGAAAACATGTGGCGACACTTCGGTTTTCTCACCTGAATGGAAAAAGGCAGCCGCCCTCATCATGAAGACTTTCAAGGAACAGCAACGCAAAAAAGACAATGGCCCCTACTCATTCTTAAGAGTTACTGACCGTCAATTCGATACCTTATCAAACAATGGATTGGGAAATCCGGTTAAACCTGTTGGATTGATCGTATCCTCCTTCCGTCCATCCGATGATTCATCAACCTATGGATTCCTCGTTCCTTCCAATTTATTTGCAATCACCTCCTTGAAACAACTGGCCGAAATCTCCGAAAAGGTGACTGCCGACAAAACCTTCGCTGCCGAATGTTTGGCACTGGCTTCCGAAGTTCAAAATGCAGTGAACCAAAATGCGATCCTTGCCCATCCAAAATATGGCAAAGTTTATGCGTTCGAGGTTGACGGGTTTGGGAATGCCCTTTTCATGGACGATGCCAATCTTCCGAGCCTTCTTGGATTGCCTTATTTGGGAAGTGTTCCGGCAAACGATCCGGTTTACCAGAATACCCGAAAACTGATCTGGAGTCTGGACAATCCCTATTTCTTCAAAGGCAAAGCTGCTGAGGGAATTGGTGGACCACATATCGGTTATGATATGATCTGGCCTATGAGCCTAATTATGAGGGCTATGACAAGTTCCGATGACAAAGAGATCGTTTATTGCCTCAAAACCTTGAGGGACACAGATGCTGAAACAGGGTTTATGCACGAAAGTTTCCACAAGGAGGATCCCACAAAATTCACGCGCAAGTGGTTTGCCTGGGTGAATACATTGTTTGGGGAACTCATTGTAAAATTGGAGAAAGAAGGCAAAATAAACCTATTGAATAACATCTAAATAATATATTAACAATGAACAACTTAACTAAATACATCTCTTTTGCAGCAACTCTCCCTTTTGGGATGATGGCTCAAAATAGTTATGCGCAAAAACCAAATGTCGTATTTATTTATGCCGACGACATTGGTTATGGCGACCTGAGTTGCAACGGCGCGAAAACGATCAGCACACCAAATGTGGATGCACTTGCCAGTCAGGGAGTCCGCTTTACCAATTTCCACAGTGCCGCCGCCACCTCTACCCCATCGCGATATGCCTTATTGACAGGCGAATACGCCTGGAGAAAACAGGGAACCGGAATAGCAGCCGGTAATGCAGGTTCGATTATCCGGCCCGAAAGGTTCACCTTTGCCGATGTATTCAAGAGTGCTGGCTACACGACAGGTGTTGTTGGAAAATGGCACCTTGGCCTCGGTGATAAAACTGGCACACAGGATTGGAACGGGCATATCACACCGGGTCCTTCCGATATTGGCTTCGATTACTCGTTTATCCTTGCGGCCACCGGCGACAGGGTTCCATGTGTCTATGTTGAAAATGAGCACATTGTAAACCTTGATCCCAAAGATCCGATTTCAGTCGATTATGAGAAAAATTTTGAGGGGGAACCTACCGGGAAATTGAACCCTGAACTGTTGAAAATGCACCCCAGTCATGGCCACGACATGTCGATTGTAAATGGGATTTCGCGGATCGGATTTATGAAAGGTGGGAAATCGGCCTTGTGGATAGATGAGGAGATCGGCGACAGGATTACCGAAAAAGCTATTTCCTTTATCAAAACAAACAAGGACAAGCCGTTTTTCCTCTATTTCGCAACCCAGGATGCCCATGTCCCACGAGTACCCGCACCCCGATTTGTAGGGAAAAGCGGAATGGGGGCACGTGGCGATGCGATCCTCGAATTTGACTGGTCGGTTGGCGAAGTGGTCAAAACCCTTAAAACTTTGGGTCTCGATAAAAATACAATTGTGATCCTTTCAAGCGACAATGGCCCTGTTGTTGACGATGGTTACAAAGACCGCGCAGTTGAACTGCTTGGCAATCACAAACCTGCCGGTGAATTCAGGGGCGGGAAATACAGCAGTTTTGAAGGCGGCACACGGGTTTCGGGGATCGTAACCTGGCCGGCAAAAGTTAAACCGGGGGTGTCGGATCATTTGGTCTGCCAGATTGATATGGTGGCCACTTTTGCCTCACTTTTAAAGGTTAAACTACCCGAAGGGGCAGCCCCCGACAGTCAGGACCAACTTTCGACATGGCTCAATACCGGAGGAAAAGGAAGGGAATATCTTGTTTTACAGAATGTTAATAATAATCTCTCAATTGAAAACGGGATTTGGAAATACATCGCTCCCGGTCCCGGCCCGGCATACGGAAAAGAGACGAACACCGAATATGGGAACCTAAAGGAGGACCAGTTGTACAATTTAGCGGTTGACCGTGGTGAAAAAAGTAATGTGGCATCCTCCAACCCAAATATAGTGGCTAAATTAAAGGCTAAATTGGAGGAAATCAAAGGGGCTAAATAATGAAAAACTGAATTAAAGATGAACAAGCTTGGAGCATCCTGCCTGTTTTTAATTCCATTTGCCGGATTGGGTGCTGCGCCCAACAAAGTTCAGCGCCCCAATATCCTGTTTTGTATCGCCGATGATCAATCCTTTCCCCACACTGGCGCCTACGGCTGTCCGTGGGTTAAAACGCCGTCATTCGACCGCGTAGCCAAGCAGGGGGTGCTTTTTACCAATGCGTTTACACCGAATGCCAAATGCGCCCCTTCCCGCTCCTGTATCCTGACCGGAAGGACCTCCTGGCAACTGGAAGCGGCTGCCAACCATGTACCGTTTTTTCCCATAAAATTTAAGACCTATGCCGAAAGTCTGATCGAAAACGGCTACCATGTGGGCTACACGGCAAAAGGTTGGGCTCCAGGTGATCCGGGAATGATCGATGGAAAAAAACGTGAACTTCTGGGACCGGCTTATAGCGCAAAGAAATTGACCCCACCTGCAAAGTTCATATCCGAGATTGATTATGTTGCCAATTTTGAAGCTTTCCTCAAGGACAATCCAGGTGGGAAACCGTTTTGCTTCTGGTTTGGAAGTACCGAGCCACACCGTCCCTATGAATTTAAGGTGGGTGTCAACAAAGGAGGAAAGTCGCTTACGGAAGTTGACAAGGTTTTCGGTTTCTGGCCCGGTAACGACACGGTGCGGAACGACCTCCTCGACTATGCTTTTGAAATCGAGTATTTTGATACGCAGGTCGGTAAAATGCTAAAAATTCTGGAAGCCAGGGGCGAGCTTGAGAATACGATTGTTGTCGTGACAGCCGATAACGGGATGCCGTTCCCACGCATCAAGGGCAATGCCAATGTGTTGGCCAATCACCTTCCCTTGGCGATCATGTGGCCAAAAGGGATTAATAATCCTGGCAGAATAATTTCTGATTATGTGAGCTTTACCGATTTCGCACCCACCTTTCTTGACGTAGCAGGTGTAATCCCAAAGAAAAGTGGCATGCAGAAAATGGAAGGGAAAAGCCTTGCCCCATTGTTCAAAGGAACGCAAAAGGCTGATTTCCGCGAATTTATGGTCATCGGAAAGGAACGTACCGATTTGGGACGCCCTGACGATCAGGGGTATCCGATCCGGGGAATCGTCAGCAAGGAATTCGTCTATCTAAGGAACTACAATCCTGAGCGGTGGCCGGCAGGTAACCCCGAAACCGGTTATATGGATTGTGACGGATCGCCCACCAAATCGTTGATCCTGAACGAGCGGCGAACCAAGGGCAAAAGCAAATATTGGGATCTGAACTTCGGGAAGCTTCCGGCAGAAGAGCTTTACAATATTTCCGTTGATCCCGAATTCCTGGAAAACCTGGCTGAAAAACCCGAATACAAAACCATTAAAATCGGACTGATCAGGCAGTTGACGCACCAACTAAAAAAGGACAAAGACCCACGTATTTTAGGTCGCGGTGAAATTTTTGACACTTATCCCTATTCCGAAGACACCCGCAATTTTTACAACCGCTTTATGTCGGGCGAAAAGCTAAAGGCAGGCTGGATCAACTCAACTGACATTGAAAAATCCAAAATTGAAGAGTGAGGTTGGGATTAATAATTCAGACTGCCTATCCCTTTCGGTCAAGTTGTTCTTGAAAACATGATAAAGGAAGCAAATTACGTTTGAACGACACCCACTTTCGTAAAGGGGGGCAGGGGGTATTTGATGCAATATCTTGATATTTAATGCATTAAAAATATTAATCTATCTCAATAAAGACTGACCTTGAATTAAAGGGATAGGCAGTTAGTTTAAATTTAATAGTCAGACCACTAATTGCTTTTCATCTTTATTCAATCTATTTTTGGTGGGAATTTGAAAAAATTGTAAACCAGGAGATAGACCATAAAAAATGAAAGAAAATACAATCAAACTTGACGGGAACAACAATATTGTTATTCAAGATGCCACCAATGGCAACATAACGATAAATACAAACGATCCGGTAATTCTTGAAAAAATACAGCAACTGAACAAGGAACAGATTGCCGTTTTGCAACAAATTGTAATTGAACAGTCCGCCAAATTTTCCGGTTTGTTCAAAACATTACTTGCCGGCGTTGCTTCCCAAAAAAACGTTGTACATGGCAATATCAATGCAACATTGGTAAAAATTGGCGATGAAATTCATTATCATTATGGAGAGAAAAGGGCTGACTTTAAACAAATTGGAAAAGAATTTTTAGAGTTTGACACATCGCAAATTTTCCTTCGCTTAAAAGACCTAATCGTTGTTGAAGATGCTCTAAAAGAGAATGATATCGTAGTGATTGTAGGTAAACAGGGCACTGGAAAGTCATTTCTGTTAAAATACTTGTATTGCAAGGCCAAAAATCAATACGAAGAAGGAGCCTATTTCACGGCCAATTCCGACATTGTTACGATTTTAAGCAAATACAATGTTTCTGTTGACGTTACAAACCAGGATACTTTGTCCGATATTGCAAGCAAAAAGATATTTGAAATTTCCAACCGATCAAATAATCACCTAACTGTCATAAATGGGGTTAAAAATATAACTGAGGGCGAAATACAATTTTTGGGCAAAATTCCTTTACAATCGGCCAATTCGCAGCGCGACAATCGTTCCAGGATTAAAATTCTGTTATCGAGCATTCAACCAATTCCCGAATTTAAAAATATTGAGCTGCCGCCGCTTTCGTTCGATCAGATCAAACAGTTTGCCGAATTTATCAGCAGCCGCTTTGGAAACGAAACGCAAATTATCTTTAAAACGATCGAAAACAATCTCTTTTTGACCAAACTATTGGAATCCAACGTTCCACGCGAAACAAGCAGAGCCACCAACGACATTGGCGCAATCATCGAAGCAATCAAAGCAGTCGATAACCCACAAAAGAAATTTGTCGAAAAGATCCTGGGGTTGTATCCACTTTCACCGGTCGAAGAATGGATTTTGATGCAATTTACGGTTCTGCCTTTAAAACAATACGATACAGATGACTTGACACTGTTGCTTCTGAAAGATGAATTTAAAATAACCAACCTCGAAATTGCCAATGCTGCCTTTATTGGTACAATCAATTGGTTTGCAAATTATTGTGAATGTTTAACCAATGCCTCGATCGTTTTCGATGCGGATGTTGTATCGGTGCATTTTGCGATAGTCAAAGAAGCTATTTTGGAATTGAGAACAGAATTGGCGCAGGTAACAAACAACTTGGCGGAAGACAAATTGCGCCAATATTTTAGCTTAGACAAATACGATAAAGAATCCTTTAATGATGTATGCGATAATATTATCACCTCACAGCAGGAAGCACAAAAACATTTTCAATACTTAAAAAGCAATTTCGAAGTATCCGATATTGAGATACCCACTATCCTGGAATCAATAAACCAAACCATTCTCAAGATCAAACAAGCCATTGAAAATCTGGACAATGTTGATTATGGCACTTCGGTTTTGGAATTGACACAAACCGAAAGTTTTATCTCCTATTGTGGAGGTATGCAATATGAAATGCCGGTTGACATTGAATTGGAAACTGTTTTAAATAGTTTAGGAGCTAAGGCATGGTTGGAGCATAGCGAAAATTGTTATTCCTTATCGGAAACTGCCTGTCAAATACTTCGGCAAATATTTATATATAAACCTGCCTATTTTACCGATATCATCAATAGCATTGATTTAATGTATTTTACACGACCTTCAGGGAAAACGTACATCAATCTCTCATGGTTTAACAACAGCGACGCCACAGCCAAATTTATCGAACATGCCGAGTGCCTTGTCCATTCTTTTCCAATCGACAAATTCGATTACAGCTTATTGGCATTGTACGATAAATTGATCGAAAGTTACGATTCCCAGATCGCCTATTCAAAAGAACTTCAACACCGTTTAGAATATGTCCAAATTGTGGAATATATTGAAAAATACGACACTGAATTTAAAGCGGAAGCCTATGATAAGTTATTGAGGATTTATATAGTTTTGGGCAACCTAGCAAGTGCAAAACAGTATGGGGAGAAAGCAAAAAAAATAGCATTAAGGATTTTCCCCGAAGATCATACTTTTGTTTCCTTCATCTATAACGATTTGGCAACTGTACTTCTGGACCTTGGCGATTATGCTGGGGCAAAAAAATTGTTGGAAAAAGCAGTAACGATCGATGAGAAAAATTTTGGAGTGGAGCATCCTTCAACGGCAACAAGTTATTCTAATTTGGCAACGGTACTTCAAAACCTTGACGATCATGACGGTGCAAAACAATTTTTGGAAAAAGCAGTTATGAGTGATGAGAAAAACTTTGGTGTGGAGCATCCTTCAACGGCAAAGAGTTATTCTAATTTGGCAATGGTTCTTAGAGACCTTGGCGATTATGCCGGTGCAAAACAATTGTTGGAAAAAGCCGTTATGAGTAATGAAAAAAACTTTGGTGTAGAGCATCCTTCAACGGCAGGAAGTTATGAGAATTTGGCAATGATACTTCGAGACCTTGGTGATTATGACGGTGCAAAACAATTGATGGAAAAAGCAATTAAAAGCAATGAGAAAAACTTTGGTGTGGAGCATCCTGAAACGGCTGGGAGTTATTATAGATTTGCCTGGGTTTATGTTGATTTAAAAGAAATTGGGAAAGCCGTTGAATTATGGGAAAAATGTTATTTAGTCTGGTCGAATTGTCTTGGGGATGATCATCCAGATACTCAAATGGTTATTGAGGCTTTAAATTATTATAAAAAAATAAACTGATTATGGAATCAATAAGTACAATAGTAACCGCAGCTTTGGGTTATATCCTTAAAGGGGCATCTCAAAGCAAAGTAGCCGAAACAGCCAAAGAGGAATTGCTCGGTGGTTTTTGGAAGTGGGTACGCCCGTGGTTTATAAGGGATGTTCTCGAAGTGGAAGAAAAACCGGATACGGCAGAAACGGAAACCAAAACCGGCAAAAAGCTTTTGGAACTCATCAAAGACGAAAAGTTCTTTGACGAATTGGCAAGACGGGTTACCGAATTGCAAAAAGCGGGGATAAAAGAAAAAAACATAGTGCGCGGTAGCATTGAAGATATGGAAGAAATTACAATTGGCGATAAAGTTTACTTGCCAAATGAAACCTATCAGCGCAAAAATATTGTCGAAGGTTCCGTAAAAGGCGGGAAGATATTTGTTTTAGGGGATGGCCATTAAAAATAGGAAAACGATAATTGAGCTAACTATCAATGGGTTAATAATTTATAGAATGACCATTTTCACCACCCCAGAAATTGGGATCTATTCCCTTTCAGTTCTCCTAGAAATCAGCGGTTTACTTCCAACTTTTAATTTTAACTGTCGCAAAATAAGGGAATAAGGTCAGGATATTTTCTGTTTTTCTGGGTTACTAAGGTTTTTTTTTGGAAATATGGTTTTTTTGGCAAGTTGGATATTAAAACCTTATTTTCCAACACTTTAACCTTTGTAACCAAAAATGAATACGTTGAACATAACCATATTCCCTTATTTTTATAGTAATTTCACCTTCGACCTGCCCATGCTTTGCGGCGCATTGATCGTTCACTCTCCCAACAACTTTCAGATTGCGCCGCTGGTTGACGGGTTAATCATTTGTTCTACAATAATATAACTCCTACAGAGTATTGTAAAGTGTAAGGAGTTAATTTTAATTTCCAAAACAGATCCTTTTTTGGAAGCGGTTCACCATCTTTCTGCGGTCTCATCCCTGATAGGGGATAAACTTGAATAACCCTGGGTAAGCGGTCCCGAAGCAAATCCCTGTCAATACACAAAACCATCTAGGACCGCGCAACCCAGGGTAACGAAGCTGCAGTAGAATCCGTCCGCGATCGAAGGTTGATAAAAGAGGTAATCTCCCTTCGGACGGAAATGACACCTCTCTTAAAAGCCTGTGGCATAATCCGGAATAGTGTTTTTGGCACATTGCTTCTTAGAATGGGATTGTTTTGTCGTGTAGCTTATTCCCATTTCCAAAGGTGATCTGTTCCGCACTCCGCGCAATGACAAGTCCTGAGTGGGAAAGTGCTGTAATGTTGTTTGAGATCTCCATCCAACTTTTGAAACTTTGTGGCGCAATCCAAAAGTTTGATTAATTCGGTCTCCAGTTTTCATTCTCCGTCCTTCGGTTTCTTTACGACCGATTCTTTGTCTATACTCTGGCCTTAGCTTTGCGGTGCATTGATCGTTCACTCTCCCATCAACCTTCTGATTGCGCCGCTGGTCGGTGGGTTAATCATTTGTTCTACAATAATATAACTCCTACGGAGTATTGTAAAGTGTAAGGAGTTAATTTTGATTTCCAAAACAGATCCTTTTTTGGAAGCGGTTCACCATCTTTCTCCGGTCCCATCCCCGAATGGGGATAAACATGAATAACCCCGGGTAAGCGGGCCCATAACAAAAAACCTGTCATTGCTCAAAAGTTCATGGGACCGCGCCACCCGGGGTAAATGACGCAGCAGCCAAACCGTCCGCGCTCAAAGGTCGATAAAAGAGGCAATCTCCCTTCGGACGGAACTGACACCTCTCTTAAAAGTCTGTGGCGCAATCCAGAACAATGTTTTTGGTACAGTGCTTCTTAGGATAGGATTGCTTCGGAGTGCAGCTTATTCCCATTTCAAAAGGTGATCTGGTCAGCACTCCGTGCAATGACAGGTTCTGAGTGGGAAATTGCTGTTAAATTGATTGTTATCTTCATCCAACTTTTAAAACTTTGTGGCGCAATCCACAATATTGAAGGATCATTTTTTTATAATAGTCCCTACAATCTAAATGGTTACATATTTAATAATTGGCACTTTATCTATTAGGACGATCTCACTCTTTGAATAGTCACTGGGAACCCTGCCAAGCTTTTTTTCGGTAACCCCTAATCACTTATTTTCAGTCAATTTTAATACCCTTCTTGCCAAGATCCTGGTCGCAAAAGTAGCAAAAGCCACAACTGTTATTGAACTAATCGGCATCAGTACAGCTGCCACAACCGGTGAAAGATGTCCCGTAAGGGCAATGATCAGGCCTATGACATTGTAAAAAAAGGAGATCGCAAAACTCATCTTTACCACATTAATCGACTTACGCGCAAAACGGATAAAATCGGGCAACCTGTAAAATTGGGTGGCCTCCACAATGGCATCCCCGGCAGGGGAAAAATGGTAAATATCGTCAGCGATCGAAAGGGCTACATCACTCTGCATAAAAGCCCCGGCATCGTTTAACCCATCGCCCATCATCATCACGTTGCGACCTTGCTCCCTTAAACTGTTGATAAACTCCATCTTATTCTTTGGCAATTGATTAAAGAATATCTTATTCACCCCGAAATGGCTTTCAAGGTATTCCTTTTCCGCATCGTTGTCGCCAGATAATAAATACAAATCAAATTGTTGGTTCAATTGCCTGATCACCACATCAAATCCCGGACGATATTGGTTACTGATTCGATAAAATCCTTTATATTGCTCATTGATAGACACATATATTTTCGAGTCAGAATTGATCTGTTGATCTGCATTTTCACCTGCAAATTCAAGCGACCCTAGTTTTATAGCACTACCATCTACAACTGAAAAAATCCCTTTGCCCGACATTTCAACATAACCCTGGGTTGCCAATGGCTGAACTCCATCCATATACCGATCTAAAGCCTGACTTAACGGATGTGTCGATTGCCTGATGATTGATTTTATCGCTTGTATTTGAAGATCAGTTAATGGATTGCCTATAAATTCAACATTGTTTTCTTCTGGTTTTGTAAGGGTGCCGGTCTTGTCAAAAACAATGGTGTCGATCCTTGCAAGCTTTTCGATCACTCTAATATTTTTGAGATACATCCCTTTTGTACCCAATATCCTCATGGCAGTACCTAAAGTAAAAGGTAGCGACATTGCCAAGGCACATGGACAAGCAACAATAAGGACAGAGGTGAGCACAAGGATAGCCGCATGGAAATCCCCCTTGGCAAGCCAGAAACCAAACCCCAAAATTGCGATTGCAATAATAATGACAGTAAAATATACGCTTACAGAGTCAGTCAGGCTTGTTAAGGAGCGATGGCTTTCCTGCCTGTTCTCCTTTTGGTTCCAGAGTTGGGTGAGATGGCTTTGTTTTACCTCACGTTCAACTTTGATCGTTATTGCTCCACCGGTTTGTGTACCACCTGCATAGATCAGGTCTCCCGGCATTTTTCGGATGGGAATAGATTCCCCTGTAACGAAACTGTAGTCGATCAATGCATTTCCCTCAATTAAAATACTGTCTGCCGGGATCAGTTCCTTGCTCCTGATCAATAATGTATCGCCAACTACAATTTCTTCGAGCAACTTGCTTTGGTGGATTCCATCTTCAATTTTTGTAACAGCTATTGGAAAATACGATTTATAGTCCCTGTCAAACGAAAGCGACTGATAAGTTTTGCCCTGATACCACTTCCCAAGCAAAAGGAAGAAAAGGAAACCTGATAGGGTATCGGAATAACCCGGCCCACGTAGGGTCAGAACTTCAAAACCCGTCACAAAAAAAAGAGCCAAAATTCCTAGTGCGATAGGTAAATCAATATTAATTAGCCCCTTTCTGAGGTTTTTCCAAGCCGAGACGATGTAATCGCTACCGCTGTAAAAAACCAAAGGGATGATCAGGACAAAACCAAGATAATAAAGGAAGTTGCCCAAAGAATCGCCCAAAGGTTTACCATTAAAATATTCGGGAAGGCTGTAAAGCATCACGTTCCCAAAGATAAACCCGGCAACCCCGATTTTATACATCAACTTCCGGTCGATTGCCTGTATATCCTTCTTATCCAATGTTTTCAGTGAAATATCAGGAATATAATGGATGGAGGCCAATAATTCGACAACCTGCCGAACAGAAATTATAGAAGGATCAAAACTGATTGTCAGCTCCTTGCGCACAAAATTTACAAATGATTGCTGGATCCCACTATTCAATCTGTTCAGATGTTCCAGTAACCAGATGCACGAAGCACAATGGATGGATGGGACGTAAAAAGTGACTCTTGCAGTATCTGATTCATAAAACTCGTATATCTTTTGCCTGACCTCCTCTTTGTCCAAAAAAGCATATTTTGATTCATAGCCCTGTTCCTGAATTTTTATCCCAGGAGTGGCTTCGATTGAATAATACTGATAAAGCTTGTTCTCGTTGAGAAGCTGAAACACTTGTTTACACCCTGAACAGCAAAACAATTGCTGGTTAAAGTTAAAAGGACTCTTGCCACAATCGGCACCACAATGTAAACAAACATTTCCGGACATCAACTAACAAGTATGAGATTTGTAATCATAATACGCATAATACACTGCCAAATATTTCTATATATTTCCGAATATTTCAATGCATTTCCAAATATTTCAATGTATTTCATTATTTTACCAAAAGTGTATCAGTCTGGCAACAAGCCCTTTTTACCGATTCAACTGGGTTGGTCATTTCAGGCTTCTTCATGTGGGAGGATGGGTTGAGTTTTTCGGCTGGTGGACTCAGGAAGGGAATTCCCAGGCTTAACCCTCTCAAAATAAATATAATGCCTATGACAACTACCACATAAGGAACCACTTTGGACATTTTGTTACGAACTGCCAGGCTGATCATGTTCCCGATTCCCGAAACCAGCAACATCATGGGAAGTGTTCCCAGACCGAATAGGACCATAAACAGGATCCCAGGAAGGACACCTCCTGTACCAATGGCTCCCGCAATTGCCAGGTAAACTAATCCGCAAGGCAATAACCCATTTAACAATCCAATTAAAAAAAGACCTCTGTAAGACCTGACCCTAAATAATTGTTGAATTGATCTGCGCAAAGATCCGGTAAAAAACTCAAAATTTACAGGAATCCTTTTGCGAAACAGAAATGGAAGCAATACTGATAGGATCATTAAGCAACCCATTATGATTGAAACTGACTGCTGGAAACCGAGAAAATGAAATCCCTGACCGATCAATCCGAAAAAGGCACCCATAACACCATAAGTAAAAGTCCTTCCCAAATTGTAAAGGAAACCTCCCGTGGTTTTCTGAACAAAATTATGTCCACGTAACGGAAGACTGATTGCAATTGGGCCGCACATTCCCACGCAATGAAAACTTCCCATTAAACCAAGTACAAAAGCGGTATATAAAATGTCCATTTCTACAGCTATGAGATCGGTTATTCAACAAAAAACTCCTTCTCGACCATAAATATATCCTGATGATTGACCCATTGGAATTTCACTTTATATCGACCTTTTTGTATTCCTGATTTTACGATTGGAATGGAACCCGATTTGAGTGGCATCCTGAATTCAAGGTCAAACCGTTTGTCGGAAGGTCTGAAAAAATAGATATTCATCGTATCTGTCATCATATCAATTGATTTTGAAAATCTGGCAATCAAAAGATCATTCTGATTTACGAGATTTATGCTATCAATGTAAAGAGCTGATCTACTGTTAATTTCCATCTGATGGGTATAATCAGCACCCTTTTCGTAATAGTCGCTTGCAACCAAATCATTGTTCTGCCTCAATGAAAAGATTACAAATGAGATCCCTAGTGAGATAAAAACAACGAAAAACAAGAAGATACCCTGTCCCCAATTTAGTTTCATTTGTATGTGAGATTTTGTTTTTGCAGTTAAAAAAACAGTTAAAAATCAAATGGGATTACTTAACAGGACCGATAAAATTAGTTGAATAAACCTCAAGCAGCGTTTCTCCTTCAAAAATTCCAATTTTAATATTCGTACTGCCCCCTTTTAAATCAAGTTGGTTGAGATTTACGATCAACACGCTTTCGAGCATACCTTGCTTTAATAAATTCGTCTGCCCCGTTGCCAATTGTAAATTGCCCGACTTTGGAGATACCATCCTCAATTGAAGGTTTTTATCTGTTTCAGTTTTATTGATAATTTTTACCTGATATAGATTTGAATACGTAACAGAGTCCACCTTCTGATAAGTTGAGCCGGGAATCCTCAACACCGTTGTTTCAAGTGGCTTTCGATTGGAGATCGTAATCGCCAAAACAAAAATCAAGATCAAAAGCACCGCTGAGTAAGCATAGGTCCTGCCATTAAAGATTGAACGCTTGCCAGTTTCAACGCCAAGGACAGAATCAAATCTGATGAGGTTTTCAGGCTTATGGATTTTCTTCATCACAATGTTACATTCGTCGATGCAGGCGGTGCAATTAATGCACTCCAATTGACTTCCATTTTTAATATCAATACCTGTAGGACAAACGGTTATACATTGATGGCAATTAATACAGTCGCCTGAATTCTTCGCCCCGCGTGGTTCACCTCTCTTGTAATCATAGATAATCCCAATTGTTCGTGAGTCAAGAAGGGCTCCCTGAATCCTGCCGTAAGGACAAATCATCGTACAGACTTGTTCCCTGAAAAACGCATAAATCCAGTAGTAAAACAACGACAATGCCATCATGGCAACAAAGCCAAACCAATTTTCCGAGATAGGAGAAGTAATAATCTCATATAATCGGGCAGGTCCAACAATCCAATTGAGAAAAATATTGGTAATCAGGATAGAAACGATTAAAAATGAAGCATGTTTACCAATTTTCAGCAAATAGTTTGGTGCTATTGTTTCATTGTTAGGCCTGTGATTCCGATAGTTTCCTTCAAAAAGATATTCTATACGGCGATAAATCATTTCCAGAAATACAGTCTGGGGACATGCCCATCCACACCACAGGCGACCATAAATTACAGTAAAGAGGACGATAAAGACAACCGTAACTGCCATTATCAGTGCAAGAAGGTAGGAGTCCTGTGCCCAGATCATTTGACCGAAAATTGAAAACTTCCGGTTCGCGATATCAAACAGCATTAAAGGATTTCCATTGACTTTGATAAACGGAGCCAACACAAGAAAAGCGATAGCCAACCAACCCACTATGGTCCTACGCACATACCATTTACCCTTAGGTTGTTTGGCATAAATCCACTTTCGCTTACCGCTTTCATCAATGTTGACAGGGCGGTCGCGAAAGGTGGATGGAGATTCAATTTCCATAATAAAAGAGTCTTAATGACAGGGGAGCTATGCCTATGGTTTACATTCCACGCCTTGTGGGGCTTTCCCATTCGGCGGATTACTTCCCACCAATCCATCTTTAACGTACAATGTAATATTTTTGATTTGCTCCGGGGTCATCATCGTTTTAAATGGATTCATCCCTTTTTCAGGTTTGCCTTCGGTAACAATGGCAATCAAATTTTCAGGAGTGCATCCATTTATCCAAAAATTATCGGTTAAATTAGGCCCGATGTTGTTACCTTCACCTTTTGTTCCATGACAGGCAATGCACCCTTTTTGAACAAAAAGTTTAGCCCCGGCAGCCAGAATTTCGTCTTTGGTCAAAACTACAACACCTCCAGCATTTTGAATCTTCTGTCTTCTGTCCATTTCGGCAGCCACAATTTTCGCTTTGTATTCACTTGTTTGATCGTTGCCATTGTCGGGATATCCAAAATAATGGATGGCATAGAAAAGCGAAAAACCATAGGTCAGCATAAATACCAGTAAAATCCAATTTGGAGCTGGGTTGTTTAACTCTTTGATACCATCGGAATCGCTCCCGTTATGCATGTGCTCATCATCATAATTATCGCCGATGTTCTTATTTTCTTCTACCATAACAAAAAAGGTTATTGTTATTTAATATCATTTGGTTCAATAGTATTGTTATCAAGAATTGAGCTTTTGAATTCGAGAAGATCCTTTCCGGGGATTTTCATTGTCCGATAAATCATGACAACAAAAAGTCCCAGAAAAATGAATATGCCAATAATGTACAGGTATTGAATACCCTCTACACTTTTAAGAACATCTCCTACAAAACCCATAATCTCGATTTTTAAAAGATCATTTTTTCTGACCAGCCGGGGATATGTCCCTGCCCATTTTATGCAAATAGGCAATTACTGCTATGATTTCCTTATCGGGTTCTACAACAACCCCGGAAACCTTTAACTCGTCCACAATCTTTTGTGCCTGAAGCTTATAATCAGCAATGGCTTTTTGGTCATAGCCCTCTGGATAAGGCACACCAACCATCTGCATCACCCTGATTTTTACGGGAAGCTGGGTCAGATCAACACTCTTGGTTGCAAACCATGGATAAGCTGGCATAATCGTTTGTGGGTTGATCGATGCAGGATTCGTAAAATGGTTGTAATGCCATATGGCTGTTTTGTAGGTAGAGCTACCAATGTAACCTGCTCTGGCTAAATCCGGACCTGTACGACGTGATCCCCATTGGAATGGATGGTCATAAACAAACTCGCCGATTTTTGAATATTCACCATATCGGTCTGTTTCGTATCTTAGTGGCCTAACCTGCTGTGAATGACAATTATAACATCCATTACTAATATAAATATCACGTCCTGACAATTCCAAAGGTGTATATGGTGTAACTGTGGCAATTTTAGGGATATTTGATTCAACTTTTAACATCGGGATAATTTCAACAGCACCACCGATTACCAATGCGACAAAAACCAAAACGGCAAATTGTACTCCTCTTCTTTCGATCCAGCGATGGAACGATTCACCGGCTTTACGAGCAGAAGAATCAGTAAGGACGGGAGCTTCGGCTTCTTCATCAGCGACCATACTTCCGGCATTTACCGTTTTTATGATGTTATAGAAAAACAACAGGAATCCAACCAGATAGAGTGCTCCACCAACAATCCTGAAATGGTACATCGGAAGAATCTGAGTGGTCGTTTCAAGGAAATTGGGATAAGCCAATAATCCATCAGGCGTATATTCTCGCAACATCAACCACTGTGTAATTCCCGCCCAATAAAGTGGAATTGCATACAACAAAATACCAAGGGTGGCTAACCAGAAGTGAGTGTTTGACAGCTTTTTAGAATACAACGGTACGCTGAAGAGCTTGGGGACCAGCCAATAAAACATACCAAAGATTAGTCCACCATTCCATGCCATCCCTGCAATGTGGGTATGGGCAATAGTCCAGTCAGAAAAATGGCTGATGGCATTGACACTTTTAAGCGACATCATTGGCCCTTCAAAGGTGGACATTCCGTAAGCTGTTACAGCAATAACAATAAACTTCAGATCTGCATTGTCCCGAACTTTGTCCCATGCTCCCCGAAGGGTCAATAACCCATTGATCATACCTCCCCATGATGGGGCGATCAACATCACTGAAAATGTTACTCCTAACGCTTGAACCCAATCTGGCAATGCCTGATATAACAAATGGTGTGGTCCGGACCACATGTAGAGAAATATCAATGTCCAAAAATGGACAATAGAAAGTTGATAAGAATAAATAGGACGATTCGCAGATTTTGGAAGATAATAATACATCAAACCAAGCCATGGGGTTGTCAGGAAAAATGCCACTGCATTATGCCCATACCACCATTGCACAACTGCATCCTGAGCGCCGGCATAAACAGGATAGCTTTTAAGGAGCGAGAAAGGAATCTCGATACTGTTTACAATATGCAATACAGCGACACCCAAAAAAGTAGCAAGATACCACCAAACAGAAACATAAATATGCTTCACCCTGCGCAATAAAATGGTTCCAATCATATTCACACCAAATGCCACCCATACAAGAGCGATCATAATGTCGATCGGCCACTCCAATTCAGCATATTCCTTACCAGTGGTATAACCTCCTAACAAGGTCAACGCAGCACAAAGTATAATAAACTGCCATCCCCAAAAATGAAATTTACTCAAAACATCATTGAAAAGCCTGGCTTTTAAAATCCTCTGAAGCGAGTAATAAGTACCAGCGAACATGGCATTTCCGATAAAAGCAAAGATAACCGCATTTGTATGCAATGGCCGTGTCCTACCAAAAGAAGTGAATTCCAGACCAAAATTCAGAGCCGGAAAGGCCATTTGCAAGGAGATCACTAAACCAACCAATATTGCCACAGCCCCCCATATTATTGTGGCCAATATAAAATACTTTACCGTTTTGTTGTCGTACCTGAAATGCTGAATTTCCATATTATGTGTGTTTGATTAGCTTGATACCTATATGCTTATATGATTAATAATGATTCTTAAATTCTTTCATCCTCTTTCTTGCATCAAAAGTATAAATTTTGGAATAGTTTCAATGCAATTTATGAACTTTTGATCACTTGTTTTATATCAGATTTCACCTCCGATTGCTTGTCCTTTGACAATTCGTCATTGTCATCAAACAGAATCCTTACAGAAGGTGTATAAATGTCATCATATTGCCCTTTTTTCACAGCCCAAACAAACAAAAATAAGAATACGAGGGCTGCTATTAAACTCACTCCTATAAGCAAAAACATAATATTCATCGATCCGTAGTTTGATGTTCATTACAAAGTACAACTGGTTTAGGTTTTTGTTCAGCAATGTCGTATGATCGACAAAATTTAGACAAATTCCAAATAACAACCCGGCTTTGAATATCCAGGAATATGGGTTAATTTATCATCTGAAAAAATGTTAAAATAACATCAAAAATATTTTATTTTGATAGCTGATATAAGCAATTAATTTCATAATATCGGCCATTCTAATTGATTACAATTACTAAACTTTCAAAATGAATAAAAAACAGATTCTCATTTTATGGTTTTGTCTTTTGATGTTTACATTTGGAGATGTTCAAGCTCAAAAAACATTAACTTTTGCTAAATACCATAACAACTCCGAAGTTCAGCAGATATTAAAGGACTTACAACAAAGCAATCCAGAACTGCTTCGTTTACACACAATTGCAACTAGCCCGGGAGGAGAAGCCATTGTTGTTCTTGAAATCGGCAAAAATTCTACAACAACACCAGCCATTTTTGTAGGTGCGAATTTTGAGGGAACTGTCCCGATAGCCACAGAAGGCGCTCTCGCTTTGGCCAAAATGCTGACAGATTCAACCAAATACACCACGGGGTTAAAATGGTTTGTTATGCCCCTGCCCAATCCTGACGCCTCAAAAGGTTATTTCTCGGGAAAAAAATATGAAAGGTCTGTCAACGATTTTTCCATCAACAACGACATGGACGAAGCGGTCAATGAGGACGGTTTCGAGGATCTGAACGGTGACGGATTGATTACACAAATGAGGGTAAAAGACCTGACGGGCGCCTTTGTCATCTCCAAGATTGATCCGAGAATAATGGTTCAAGCCGATGCAAAAAAA
>JBAXWR010000429.1:0-4899 GCA_037128295.1 Mariniphaga sp. | reverse complement strand
TCGTGCAAACGGAGGACAAAGCGTTCCCACATGGGGATATTTTGTATCTCGTCGAAATAGAATGTATTCTGAACACCAAATAGTTCGATAAACGTTTCGTGCAAAAGCTGAAAATGTTCAACCGTAAAATGGACGAGCCGTTCATCGTCAAAATTCATGTAGTAGTCTTTCTCCCTATTTTCGTTTCTGATCTGGTGGAGCAATGTGGACTTTCCACAACGCCTAACCCCGGAAATCACAACGATTGTTGAGCTTTGGATAATTGCAGATTGAAAACGACGCTTTACGAAATGCTCTTTCCAACCCATTTTCTGCTGATCAAAAATCACAGTTTTTATCAGATCTTTCATTTTGACTATTATTTCTCAATACAAAAATAGCAAATCTTCCATTACAAATGCAAACTTTTTATATAAATAATCTATTTCAAATAGAAGATTTTGCACATAACTTTCTATTTGAAATAGAAGGTTGTATATAATATTGAAAACTAAGATTGTAAGAATAAGCAGGATCAAACCACCTTATTCACACAAAAATGTAAATCTAAGCATGATCAAAACACCTTAGATTTACATTTTTGTAGTTATAAGGAAATATTTTGGATTTTTAGTGCTTAGTTTGCAACCTAAAAATTAAATTGGTGTACCACCCCTACCCTAACCCACCGTCCCGGCAACGGGATATTTCCGAAATCGTAATAGGTTTTATCTAACAGATTTGAGATTTCAAGATAAAGATTCGTCCTTTTTTTACTCCAATGTAACCTGCTGTCTATCAATACAAAAGGTTTATACTCCATTTCAGTCCCATACTTTGAACCTTCCCAATTGGTGTAAGTCCCGTTCCTGTCGCGATAAGAGACCTGCCAGGTTGCGCCAACGTTCTTTATAATGGAATGTGTCAGGCCAATGTCGATCTTATGTTTCAGATAATCAAGCACATATTTTGAGTCAAAATCACCGGACTTTTTATCCTGATTAAGATACGAATAGGTAATGTTAATGGTTTGGATCACCTCTTCGGCATCGAAAAGTTTTTGGGTATTGATCTTTGCTGAAAATTCAAGTCCATCGGTATTCAATTCTGTGATATTTTGGGCATACCAGATCGTTTCGTTTGTCTTTTTGATCCAGTCGATCATATTCTTCCCCGTACGGTGGAAATAGGCAAAATGGCCCTCTATTCCTTTACCCTGATATTTTAAACCAGATTCATAAGCAACAGCCTCCTCAGGTTTCAAGGCGGCATTTCCAAAGTTGGTGGGACTTGAATAGTACAAGTCTGTGAAAGTGGGTATCCTGAGCGATGAATTGATGGAAGCATACCACTTCAGCTTGGTAGTAAAGTTCCATCCGAGGTCAATACCCGGATAATAGTTCCACCCCTTCCCCAATTGGGAATTCCGGTTGGCCATTATTCCGGCAGAGAAGGAGAAATTTTCAAGAATGACCGAGTGTTCCACAAAAAGGCTATAATTCGACCTTGTGTCCGATTTGATGAAGACGACCCCCAGTTCTCCAGGTACTGCTATAGTTTTATCAAGAGGTTTTCCAAGAACTGTGCTCCAGATATTTTCGCTACGAAAATCGGTTCCAAAAGCTGTTTTACCGAGTTTTGACTTAAACCAACTGTTTAGGTTAACACCGTAAACCTCTGTTAAATGGTAGTTGTGTCCTTTATACCATGCTGGTGCCAATTCAGCGTACCTGAACAGTTCAAACCGGTCCTGATTTTTGCGCCAATAGACAGAAGGTGTAAAATGGAGCTTTTGGCCTGTTTCCATTTTCAGGGAAGCAAAAGTTGTCTTTACCTGCTCAAATTGGTCAGGATAGGCAGGGGTGTAAAAGCTGTTAGCACCAAAATTTCGTTCGGTGCGTCCAACCTGCAATTCAAGGGTGCTGCTTTTTAGTGCAAGTTTTCCCTGATAAAAGGCATCGGTGAGCTGAAAATCAGTGTTTTTGATGTAACCGTCTGAAATTCGGCGATCGACTGAAAAGAAATTGGTTGTTTTCCCTGAAATGTAAGTTCCCGAAATTCCGCGGTCATGGTAGCCGTTTTCGCCACCTGAGGCACGGATTTTTAAGCTTGTTTGGTCGCTCGACCCTGTGATGATGTTGATTGCGCCACTAAAGGCATTCGGGCCGTAAATGCGGGAGGCTGGCCCTTCAAGGATTTCGATTCGTTCGATGGCATCGAGACTGACCGGTAGGTTTAGGGAGTGGTGGCCGGTTTGGGGATCGTTGATGTTAATTCCGTTGAGCAAAATTAAAACCTGATCGAATGAACTACCGCGAATGCTGATGTCGGATTGCACTCCAAGGTTACTTCGCTGCCTGATATCTACATTCAGGGAGTACCGCAACAGGTCCTGGAGACTTTGGACGGGTGCAGATTGGATCTCAGCCTTCCCGATTACTTTTACGATGCGCGAAACCTGCGGGAAAGCAACAGGTACACGCTGTGCGCTGACCACAACTTCTTCAACATCAATATTTTTCATTGAGCTGATCGTGTCGTGTCCAACAATCATCAGGTTCTTTTGAGCATTCGAGGGAATGGCGAAGAGCAGATAGGTGGTGCTCAGGAATCCTATTCGTATCACTTTGTGCATACTTTGAAAAACCGAGTACCCTTTTCTCCCCCATTTTCTGAATGTTGTCACCTGATTTGCCGGGCGCACCAGACTTTTTTGGACCATAGATATTTTTTTATAAATTAAGTTGGCAAAGTTAGACAAACATTTTATTTTCTTGTTTTGATTCACCACTTTTGCAGAAGCGGAGAAAAGCCGGTTGGCAGAAAGAAATAAAATTGAAATAAATAGAAATACAATAGAAATATTTTGAAATGCTACCATCTTTGACGCACGTGCAGTTTGCCAGTCGCCAGCAGCCAGTTGCCAGAAGCAATGGGAAATAAATTGAAATATTTGGAAATACCAATTAACTAAAAGTTTAAGAATGAAAACAAACCGTAGGGATTTTGTCAAAATGGGTACTGTTGCCGGAATGGGAATCGCCGGAATGGCCTTAACAAATCAGGAAGTACTCGCCCAAAAAAAGGAAAAGGGTAAAGAAGTTGTCAAACGTGACCCCAAAATTGTAAGGGCCGGTTTTATTGGCGTTGGTGGTCGGGGAAGCGGCCATGTGCATGACTCAATTACTGTTGGAGGTTTGGAAGTTGTTGCCATCTGCGATATCAGTCAGGCAGCACTTGACCGCACTGTAAAGATTGTCACAGACAATGGGATGAAAGCTCCCAAAACCTATACAGGAAGCGATCATGCATTCGAGGAGATGTTGAAAAATGAAGAGCTTGATTCAGTGATCATTGCGACCCCATGGGAATGGCACGTTCCAATGGCTGTTGCCTCAATGAAAGCAGGTGTTCCTTATACAGGTGTTGAAGTTTCGGCTGCAAATACAATCGAAGAGTGTTGGGATCTGGTCAATGTTCACGAACAAACTGGTAACCAGGTGATGATCATGGAAAATGTTTGTTACAGGCGAGATGTAATGGCCATTCTTAATATGGTACGTTCCAATCTGTTTGGCGAGTTGATCCATTGCCGTTGCGGATACGAACACGATTTGCGCGGTGTGAAGTTTGATGTAAATAAGACTGATCTGAAAATCGGAAAAGAAGCCCATTCAGAGGCCCAGTGGCGCGGTTTACATGCAGTAAAACGCAATGGCGACCTCTACCCTACTCACGGGCTTGGACCGATTGGAACATACCTGAATATCAATCGTGGCAACAGATTTTTAACAATTTCTGCCATGGCTACAAAAGCCAGGGGACTGAGTAAATTTATTGATGACCATACCCCAAAAGATAGTCCTTTGCATAATCTGAATTTTAACCTTGGTGACATTGTAACTTCGATGATCAAAACGACAAACGGAGAAACAATTATTGTGACCCATGATACCAACCTTCCACGTCCTTATTCATTAGGATTCAGGGTGCAGGGAACCTCCGGGCAATGGGAAGGTGAAGGTTCGGGAAGTTGGCAGGATCCTGGTGAAAAGATTTATGTTGAAGGAAAAAGCAAGCCACATGTTTGGGACAAAGCTGAAGAATGGCTAAAGAAATACGACCATCAATATTGGCGTGAGAAAGGCGAACAGGCAAGCGGTGCAGGTCACGGTGGGATGGATTTTATCATGCTTAACGATTTCTATGACGCAGTTCGTAACAGGAAACAGGTTCCGTTGGATGCATATGATGCAGCCGCTTGGAGTGCAGTTTCGGCTTTATCTGAAATGTCGGTTGCAAGAGGTGGCGAATTGGTCGATTTTCCTGATTTCACCCGCGGTCAATGGATCAAGCGCGAACCTACTTTTGCAAAGGATATTCAATTCCCATTGTCTCCTGAGCAGGATTTTGTGAACCAACTTTTTTAATTAAATAGTTGTAAATCAATATTAAAAAAGGCTGTCTGAAAAGGCAGCCTTTTTTTCCTTTAATATTTTCGGATGTAATTATGGGTATTCGAAGATCCAGAATTCTCTTTAAGATGATATTACGGTGCGCTGCACCTTTGCTCCAACCTTCAATTAGAGATTTCTACAAATATTTCGCCACTCTGTGGCTTTTTAAAAGTGCAGCAAGCATATCCCAATATTTGAATAAATTAAAAAACAATTGAAATCAGAGGTGCAGTGCACCGTAATATTTGTAGAAATAAAAAAAACAATCGAAATCAGAGGTGCAGCGCACCGAAATATTTGTAGAAACTACACGACAATCCAAATCAGAGGTGCAGTGCACCGTAATATTTGTAGAAATTAAACCACAATCGAAATCAGAGGTGCAGTGCACCGTAATATTTGTAGAAACTGAAAAGGCAGCCTTTTTTTCCTTTAATATTTTCGGATGTAATTATGGGTATTC
>JBAXWR010000428.1:0-4936 GCA_037128295.1 Mariniphaga sp. | reverse complement strand
CTAAACCTAACCTAAACCTAACCTAAACCTAACCTAAACCTAAACTTATGAAAAAATGTAATGCAAATGTAAACCGCCAACAGCTACCTGCCAAATTTATTTAGTTAAAAAATGCTAAATGAAGAAAATATTTAAATCCCCTTATTTATTTACATCTGATGTCATTAATTTGATGAGTTCAACCTCCTCCTGTTTGTAGGGTGTGCCATCTGTCCTGAATATTTCGTGAAACCAGAGTTTCGGTTCTGAACCATCAGCAATAGGCTCATCCCAGGCATATTTGGTGTTTGATTTACCTGAAACAAGCCCCCAATTGATAGCACCGATATTGTTCAATTTTAATAAAGGCAAAATGTTGGTAAACAGGCTGTTGTTTCGTCTTGCCATATATTCCGAACAAACCAGTGGACGGTTGTATTTTTTAAGCGTGTCAATAGCGACCTTATGTTTTTCAGGGTTTTCGTAATTATGATAGGTAATGATGTCCGAATTTTCGACTTGGAATTTATTGATTTCCTTTAAATTGATGCTCCAAACGGCTGAAGACAGAGGTTGAGATGGATTGATTTCCCTACCCCATTCAAATACTTTTTTTAATAAAGGTAATGATTTATCTCCATATCCTGAGTTTCCAGGTTCGTTGTATAGATCCCAAAAAGCGATACGATGATCGTTTTTAAATGTTGATATGACGTCCTTAACATATCCCTCTAAAGTGATAATCAATGTTGTATCACTGAAAAACAGATCTCCAGGATCGCGAACCCAACCTGAATTGTGGACACCAGGTTTTGGATCTGGTTGTTTACCAGCCTTGTAGGTGGGATTCCAACAATCGTCAAAAAATACAAAAGCAGTCTTAATCCCATGGCTGCTTGAAATGGTGAGATAAGTATTTAACCTTTTTTTAAATCCTGCCTGATCAACCTCCCAAGCAAGGTGATGAAGGTAAACCCTCATTACATTAAGGCCAATCCCTTCTGCCCAACCTAATTCACGGTCGATAGCTACCGTGTCAAAAGTTTCTGCCTGCCAGGTTTCCAACTGGTTGATAGCTGTGCTTGGATTAAAGTTTGACCCCCGTAGCCAACCGGTATATTTACCCCATTCCTGAGCCTGTTCTTCTGTCCAGCGTGGATGAAGATCAATAGGTTTTGGTTTTTCTGAACACGATAAAAGTGTAGCCAGAACCATTGGCATCAAAAAGGAAAACCACTTAAGAAATTTATTCATTTTCGTTTTTTTATTGCTTCAAGATTTAAAAATTTCCGTGATAAATCTATTAAACTATTAATTAAGTATCAATAGGGATTGTAAAATAATTATACTAAAAACAAATACTAAAATTTCTTAGTCATCCCATTTTAAAATCTAACTTATTTCCCTAGCAATTGGTTCTATTAAGTAGAATATCCTTGATCCATAATTCCCAGAAGTACTTCCATCATCAGTATATATGGTTAGAGATAATTTCAGACCTACAAGACCTTTAATTAATTATTAATAGCTTATAAGTTAGTTGTTATAAAATATAAATCTATATTTTTATTGCAATGTGACATCTTTTACTACCACTATTTCCGATATATACACAGATGATTACCCTTATCTTTGGGGTCAGGAATCTAATGGCACCGTTTATTACCTTAACTGCCGAGTGCCTATTTTTTCATATGAGTCGGGCTACTTGAACAAGTTTCGTTATATTACATTCAACCTTGTTCATGGGCTTTGCAGCAACCAGGACATTGCTGGCACATTTAATGTTTCGTTGTACAGCGTGCAACGCTGGAAGGACAAGCAGTCCAATGAAGGCGATGGCGCTATTTTTAACAAGGAGTCCCGTCATGGGCCGAGCCATAAATTGCTCTCGGAAGTATTGAAACGTATCTAGTCAATTCTCGACCAAGGGGTAAGTGCCATTTCAATTGCCAAATGCGAATGGATATAGGACGGCAGCATCCGGTATGCAGTATGTCTTGGGAGGTTAAAAAACAATGGTAGAAGTAAATACGACAAAGACCCGTAGTGGGATGGTCAGTGAAGATACCAAAGCGGCAGAAGCGATCAGCATAGCCGCTACCGGGGAACAAGAGCCGGGGATGGCAGTGATCGGGTTGCAGGAATATGCCCTGAGCTTGTTCGACGATCTTGATAACGTGCTCAATGCCAGGGTTCTGTTTTCCATACCCGTATTGATATCCCAAGGGTACAACCTGTTTTTCAAAACGTTCAAATCGTTGAAGCTCGGATTTTACGGGTTAAATCATATCGTTTTGACCTTATACTCTATGGATTTGTGCGGTATAAAAATCCCAAACAGCTAAAAAATCATCAACTGGGGGAACTTGGCAAGCTCCTTGGTTTGGACCGTGTCCCTGAAATTGGCTATTTCAGGAAGAAAGTCCACGAGGTCATCGACTAGGCAAAAACGGAAAAGATGCATTCGTGCATGTTGCACTCATGAGCTAAACGGTAATAACCGCTGTAGCGTCCATTTTCTGGATTCTTGCGCATGGATATCTTGAAATACATGGCCACAAAGTAAATACTTAAAACATTGGAAATCATTACTCCCCAGTGTACTACAAACGGATTTAAAAAAATACTAAAATTGATTATCAAATACTTGTAAATCAACATCACAAAAACCACATTTTTTAGCCTATAAATCCCTGATTCTAGGCCTTTTTTCCTCTATTTTATCAATTAAAATGCTAGATGGGTTAAGAGCGTAAGACCCGAAATAAGCTCACTGCTCAAAAGCAAAACGGATGAAATCATAAAACTGTCGTCCGATATTGTGCCTAGCAAAGAAAAGGTAGGCTACGGCGAACATCTTACCGCATATACTGGACTTGGAACAATCAAACTGTATCAAAGAATCGAGATAATCGATAAAGTAATGGAATTACAAGCAGATGGAGTTAGTATCAAAGGAATCTCAAGAGTATTAGGCATTAGCCGCAATACTGTTCGATTATATTTTATCCAGGAAACATTATTCCCAAAACCAGTTCCAAATCGACAAATATTGAGGTTTTACAAAATATATTGTAAGGCGGTTCAAATACAAATGGCTATATAATACAAGATATAATCGCCGAGATAATAGTTATAGGATACAATGGTGGCAGAACACAGGCGTATTGTAACATCCATACTATCAAATCGGAGTACAAAAATATGCGATGGATTTCGGTAATATCCAAAAAAATCCTATTTATTACGTCAAACCTTTAAGTTCAATAAGCCGGGCTAAATAGGGTCTGCTGAAAAACTCAGGCGGTATTTCTTATTGTAACCAGCCCAGGGTACGATAAAACGGTGTTAAGAATTACTGTGTTGCAAATTTCTTTGGCAGGATGAAACAGATAAGCGCAATTGATCTTGCTGAAAAACATTTTAACCGTTCTATCTATTAAGCACGGGAGTGCCGCCCAGGCCAATTTGACCAGGTTAAGCACCATAAAGATGCAGGCAATCCATGATTCGCTGGTGTTTTGGAGCCTGGCTCTTATACGGTTTAACCCATATGCTGTTTTTGCCTGGCCGAACTTACCTTCGATTGGATTTCGTTCTCCTGGACTTACGTGTTCCTGCACTGCCGATGGCCTCCCCAATGGTTTTGCGACGAGCTTGATCCCTTTCTCTTTTAGAGCAGTACGGTTGGCGCGGGTACAATAAATTTTGTCGGCCAGCAGTTCTCTGGGGTAGCACCCAAAACGTTTATGATATTGTTCCACATATTTCATCATATGAGAACCTTCGTTGAAGGCATCCCAGCTCAATTCGTCCAAAAATGAGATGCCGTCAATCAACGATACGTGTATCTTGGCGCCAAATTCTGTTTTTGCCTGGCTCTTCCCCCTGACTATTGGGCGTACATGTGGTTGGTGGATACTGACGATACGGTGCTCGATACTGTGTGTTTTTGAATCGTACATTGTTCTTTGCTGGTCATATAACGTATTGATCACCAAAAGGTATTTGTATTCCTTGGCCTTTAATGGGATACCTTGGAAAGCATCAAGAAGGGTGTTTATCGAACACAGGTTCCTTCTCAGGTAATTTAACTGTTGGCCAACAGCCTTTCGGATTGCTTTTCCCGACTTGTTCTTTTTTTGTGCCGTTTACAGGAAAACATCCCTGGCAACCTCACGGTATGTCCTTGGCTTCTTATGGTGCAGCGACTGGTCATAAAGCAGGTCGATCAACTGTTCCGATTTTTCCCTGGCATCCGACAGTAAATTTAAATCCGTTGGAAAGGCAATGTCCTGCGGGCAAGCCGTTGCATCATATATCACCCTGCCCTTGTTTTCTTTGACCTGGACGACATCTGCGGCATTCCCAATTGACCCTACCTCCGCAATGTTGTCATTTGTACATTTTGGCACTTGGGGAGGCTACTTGAAATATCGTCTTTTGGCCCATGCTCATTATTGGTTGCTTTTTCATCCTGCCTTAAAGCCCCCAGATGGGTTTTTAGCGCAACAATCTTTTCGTTTATCGCATTTACATTCTCCATCCCTAGAATCTTGCGGAAAGATACAAACAGCGAAGCATCGAAGGGGGAGGCTGTGGTAAAACTAGGGTATCCCAAAAAATACTGCATGTACATGTTTTCTGTGATCTGGTCTACTGTCTCACGGTCATCCAAGTTACATAGATGCTTGATAATCAAGGATCCCAAAACTATCCGGGGACTAAGTGGTGGCCGACCGGTATTGCTTGTCCCACCCGTTTGCTTGAGATAGATACTGCAAATATCGTCCCAGGGTATCAGTCCAGCAAGGACTACCCACCGGTTTTTAGGATCCAGGTGTTGCTCAAAAGGGGTCTCGAAACCATCGAGGGTAAGCTGACCTGGACTGAGATATTTGGGGGCTGATGCACGCTTTCTGTTGGTTGTTCCCATAATTCCTTGCACTTGGTT
>JBAXWR010000427.1:0-4937 GCA_037128295.1 Mariniphaga sp. | reverse complement strand
GACCCACTCTTTGTTTACCGTTGCTTTGTTCAACGATATTGTTTTGTAACTTAAAGTATCCACTTTCGTTTCAAATTTTTAAATGTGACACAATCCATTTTTGCTGATTCACCAGATCAACCGTTATCGTAACAGTGTTATTAACAATTAATTGTTGATAACATTTGCTAAGGTTGCTACAATAACCGATTAATACTTCAGCAAATAAGGATAAAATCGGGACTGCAAAAGTAGATATTATTTTTGATTCTGCAACTCCTGGAAAAAAATAACTTAAACAAAATCAAGGTAAAGCAATCCCTTTTTTAAGGGATACCCCAAAATTGACAATAAGATATAAACCCTGACTGCTCATCGATTTTTTATTGATTGCGTCGTAGTATGCGTCGTAGATAAATCCAAAATAAGTGTCCTCCATAATTTTATGCATGTAATGATATTTAAGGTTGAGCAATTTATTGTTTGCGAGCATTGTCTGATCTGTTTTCGATATACACTGGTACAAGTATCCACCTTGAGGGGTGAAAAATTGATGTCCGTGCCAATAGGCGAAAGTTAGACCTCCATACCGGGTATTAATATAGGCATTCGAATAAAATCCCCAGCCTTTTTTCATTGTATAATAAGGAATATTTTCAGCATAAGTTGCCAAAGAATAATAGGAGTTAATACCCCACTCTCTGATTATTTTCTTTAAGGAAAATTCTTTAAACGATAGACCTGGCGTGACAGTGATATACGTTTTTACAGGATCGGGGTTTGTATCGATCTCCCCCCCTCTGTGTAAACCATAAAATGAAACCGGAAGCGAAAGCACCATATTGTTTTTCTCAATTAATTTTTGGTTAATGACCGTACCAAAAGCAAATTGTTCCTTTAAGGGATCATCGTTTACGATATATTGTTGCCAATCTATCCAAAAATCAGTTGTAAACTTTTTAGAATTATATCTTAATTGCAATCCTGCCTCAGGTTTTGAAGTGAGAAAACGCTCGGGTTCGAAAAGTGGTTCAATTAATTTGTGGTTGCCATCTGAATTGAGGTTTCCCAGAATTATAGAGATTTTTTCAGTTGCTTGATAATGAACATTTAACCAAGGCGTAAGATGAAAATACTCTTCTCTTCCGTTGAATTTTAATACATGTCCCCCAAACTCTACTCTTAATTTTTCATCGGGATAATACACAAGTTTAGGCCTTAACCATGCGCCAGGTAGTGTATAACCAGTGGTTACTTTACTGTTGTACTCGTTGTTTTTAAAGAAGTTAACATTGTCAACAGACAAGTAAAACTTCCCGGTGGAGTCTGGTTTAAAGGGGTCATAAAATTTAAAAAGAGCGTAATCATTCTGAGCTGATAAAGAAAGGCTAATAAAAAATAGCAGGACAATTAGAACCATACTCTTTTTTGTTCTGGAATTATGATTATTGATCGTAATTATGGGTTTCATTTTCAGAGAATTAAGTTCAGCAATTTTTATCTTTTTTTGACAATAAACTGATCATACAAAAATAAGGATGCGGAAGCAAAAATACCGATTCCAAGAACAACCAACCAGAAGGAAGAAGGGTTGTATTTATCCCATAGATACTGGGTCAGTTGATTGTTGTCCATTTTCATCTTCAATGCCGCTTGATTGAAATAGTCGTTTTTGGTGAAATGTTCGCCAATTGATTGAATATCAATATCCCTTGAAATCAACTCTTTCTTTGTCAAAGTAATTTTGTCCGAAAGGTTCTGGAAAACATTCCCCGATACGATTCCCGCAAAGATATTCCCCAGTGCGACTGGAATAAATGAACAACCCATATATAAGGCTGTTTTATCCGCAGGCGCGATTCTGCCAATATATTCTGTAATTTTAGGAGAACTTGACATTTCACCGATCGAAAAAATGAAGAGAGCTATGATAATATATAAACCATTTTGGGTGGCAAGACTAAGTCCCAAACCAACAGAAGCAATCAGGATTCCTACCATCATTGTATGAAGAGGTTTGTAACGCATAGCTATTGAGGATATTACTATTTGAAATAAAATAATATAGCCTGCATCCACATTCATGATGTATTCAGCCGGGACCGTTCCTTCTGCACTACCCAATTGATGGGCAAGCCATGGCCAATAATTCATCAGAAAATCAAAGACTACTTTCGTGTCCACCCATTGGTCAATAAAAACTGGCAACGACATGTAAAATTGATAGTACATGGACCAGAATCCTGATATGATCAAAAGGAACAAGGCAAATCTCCAGTCGGACAGGGCTTTAAATATACTTTCGAAAATTAGTCCCAATTGTTTTTTAATAGAAGGTTGGCCATTTGTGTTTTTTTCCTTTTTGACAGGTTCCTTGAAAAAGAAAGCAACGAGAATAAAATTAAAAGCAATTACTGCAGCGGAGGAATAAAACACATAGTCCCATGAGTATTTTCTTACAAAACCTGTAACAAACGGCCCTATAAAAGCTCCAATATTTACCATCATATAGAAAATTCCGAAACCAATAGAAGATGTTTCTTCATCTGTTGTTTTGGCAACCGTTGCTGAGATAATCGGTTTGAAAAGTGCCGCTCCAATGGCCAATAACAGATAAATTGTAAATACAGCAGCATAAGTTTTAAATATTGGGATAAGAAGAAATACGATTGTATATATTGAATAAGCTAAAAAGAGTGTTTTTCTATAACCAATCCGATCGGAAAGCGCACCCGTCAGGATGGGCAATAAATAAAGGAAAGCAGTTCCAATTCCCATTATCATCCCTTTTTGCGTTTGTGAGAATCCCAAAGCACCTTCGTCAGTTGAATTTGTGAGGTAGAGCGCAAAAATAATATAGAAACCATACCACGCCCAACGTTCGAACAACTCCATGATATTGGCTACCCAAAAAGTTCGGGGGAATTTTTTAAATACGGTGATCAAGCTCATTCATCTTTCAATTTAGTGAAGTTCAAAAGTATTAAAAATGGAAAATATACCACAGTTATGAAGGGCTTTAAATTGCTTATCTTGGCGACCTGAAAAATGGATAGCTGAATGGAACTAAAAAGAAAGCCTGACTGGCTCAAAATCAAGTTGCCGCTGGGCGCAGACTACAGGAATGTGAAACAAATTGTAACTGGACATGGTCTCCATACGATTTGTTCCAGCGGGCAATGTCCTAATATGGGAGAATGCTGGGGTGCCGGAACTGCAACATTTATGATTCTGGGTGATATCTGTACACGTTCATGTAAATTTTGTGCGACGCGAACTGGGAAACCTTTACCACCTGATCCTGAAGAGCCTTATAAACTGGCCGAATCGGTGAAAATGATGGGATTAAAACACGCAGTAATTACTTCTGTCGATCGCGATGATCTTGAAGACAAGGGAGCAAATCATTGGGCTAAAACCATTTCAGCGGTCAAAAAAATAAATCCTGGCATAACAATGGAAGTATTGATCCCGGATTTCGATAATCGAACGGAGTTGATTCTTTTGATTGTTGGAGCCGCACCTGATATTATTTCCCATAATCTAGAGACAGTTGAACGGCTTACGCCATTGGTTAGAAGCCGTGCCCAATATCAAAGAAGCCTTGATGTTTTACACACGATTTCTGAAGCAGGTTGTGTTTCAAAGTCAGGGATCATGCTTGGATTTGGTGAAACACATGACGAAATCCTTAAAACAATGGATGATCTGGTTGCAAAAGGATGTGAAATATTTACAATGGGTCAATATCTACAGCCAACTAAGTCTCATCTGGATGTTGTAGAATATGTCCATCCGGATGTTTTTGTCCAATTAAAAAATGAAGGATTGAAAAGAGGTTTTAGGATTGTCGAGAGTGCCCCACTTGTCCGATCCTCCTATCATGCTGAAAAACATATCCGTAAACTGTAATGTTAAATTTGGTGGTGATGAAGAACAGGGAAGTGAAATACCTTGATTTGGGTAGAATGGCTTATAAGCAAACCTGGGAAAAACAGGAAGAGCTTCTGAACCAAATCGTTCAATTGAAAAAATTGAGGATCAGTACTGATGGGAAATCAGCAATTGTAACTCCAAATTATTTGATTTTTGTGGAACATCCTCATGTCTATACACTTGGCAAAAGCGGTGACGAACATAACTTACTGCTCAATTACCTACAGTTACAAGCCAGGGATGCCGATTTTTTTAAAACTGACCGAGGCGGGGATATAACCTATCACGGCCCCGGGCAAATTGTCGGGTATCCTATTCTTGACCTTGAAAATTTTGGGATCGGACTTAGACAATATATATATAGTGTAGAAGAAATCATGATCAGGACTGTAGGGGTATATGGTTTAACAGCCACACGGGACCCGCAGGCCACTGGTGTATGGTTGGATGTGGGAAAATCCTCTGCCAGAAAAATCGGAGCTATTGGTGTAAAAAGCTCCCGTTTTGTGACCATGCATGGATTTGCTTTAAACATTAATACCGATCTTGAATATTTTAATTACATCAATCCATGCGGTTTTTCCGATAAAGGTGTAACATCACTTGAAAAAGAGTTGGGTTTTAAGCAGGATTTTGATCGTGTTAAAGCTGTAGTTTTAGATAAATTCGCCGAAATATTGGGTGCCAATGTTATTTAAGGTCCTAATTTTAGTCTGATTTTGTCTTCAATAAAACAATTTTATAGGACATTTTACATGAGTTAACATTAAATTAACACTCATAAATAATTGAAAAATAAACAGATATAATATTCATTTAAAATAATGTATTAAAATAGTTGTTTTTTTTTGATCCGATAGCTTGACAAAACCAAACCTTTCTACATTTGCACCACGAAAACGGGGAGCGAATTAGCGGGAAGTTTAGTGGTTCATTGAATGTTTTGTATGGTTGAAAAGTTTGGTAGTTTGTTCAAAAAAAGAATTGAAAAAAGTTTTGGAGAAATGGAAAAAGGGATTACC
>JBAXWR010000426.1:0-4947 GCA_037128295.1 Mariniphaga sp. | reverse complement strand
TATATGGAACTACCGCTTGGGGCAATAAAACCTGATGGATGGTTAAAGGACCAGTTGATCCGCCAAAAAGATGGAATGACAGGGCATCTCGATGAGATTTATGAACCGGTAATGGGGAAGCGGAATGGATGGCTTGGCGGTGACGGTGATGTCTGGGAACGTGGTCCTTACTGGATCGACGGTTTATTGCCATTAGCTTATATCCTGAACGATAAGGAATTGATTGAAAAAACAAAACCCTGGGTCGAATGGGCGATCAACAGCCAAAGGGCTGATGGTTACTTTGGTCCGGATACGGACAGGAAGAATGAACCAGGATTACAGCGCACCAATGCACAGGACTGGTGGCCCAAAATGGTCATGCTGAAAATCCTGCAGCAATATTATTCAGCCACCAATGACGAACGTGTGATCAAATTGATGTTGGGGTATTTCCGTTATCAGCTTGAGGAGTTGCCAAAAAAACCACTCAAGAATTGGACCCATTGGGGACAAGACCGGGGTGGCGACAACCTTGCTGTTGTTTATTGGTTATACAATCTCACGGGAGAAAAATCGCTCCTCAACCTGGCAGAATTGATCCACCACCAAACCGTAAATTGGACGGATGCTTTCCTTGAAGGGGAACTGTCAAAACAATGGAGTTTCCATTGTGTAAATGTGGCTCAGGCACTGAAGGAACCGATTGTTTATTATCAGCAAAGTCAACAGCCCAAATATGTCAATGCAGTGAAAAAAGGGTTGGCCGATTTGCGTCTTTACCATGGAATGCCGCATGGTTTATATGGAGCGGACGAAATGCTTCATGGCAACAATCCAACTCAGGGATCTGAATTTTGCAGCGCAGTGGAAATGATGTTCTCGATGGAAACCATCTTGCCGATTACAGGAGATGTTGAATTTGCCGACCAATTGGAAAAAGTTGCCTTTAACGCCCTTCCGACACAGGCCACCGACAATTACGACAGCCGGCAATATTATCAGCAGGCGAACCAGGTAATGATAACCAGGCATCCACGTAATTTTAACACAGCATACGAAGGAACCGGCCTCCTTTTTGGTCAGCTTACCGGTTATCCTTGTTGCACATCGAACATGCACCAGGGTTGGCCCAAGTTCACGCAGAACCTTTGGTATGCTTCAGCAGACAAAGGAGTTGCAGCCCTGGTTTACGCTCCCTCAAAAGTCAACCTGAAAATAGGGGATGGAACGATGGTTGAATTTTTGGAAGAAACCAATTACCCTTTTGACGAATCCATAAAGTTCACTTTCAAATCGGATAAACAAGTCAGCTTCCCCTTACACCTGAGAATCCCGGCCTGGTGCAAAACCGCAACTGTTAAAATCAATGGAGCAGTCTGGGACGAGTATTCCGGTAACCAGATCATCAGGATCAAACGTGAATGGAAAAGCGGTGACCGGGTTGAATTAATCCTTCCAATGGAGTTACAATCCTCGCGATGGTTCGAAAATTCAGTAGCTATCGAACGTGGCCCGTTGACTTTTGCATTAAAAATTGGAGAAAACTGGAAACGGGTTGAAAACAACGACAGATATGGTAAGTTTTATTACGAGGTAGAACCAACAACACCTTGGAATTACAGTTTGATCGAGTCGGCAATAGGCAATTTGAATGAGAATTTTGTTGTGGTCAAACGTAATGTTCCTGCGGATTCTTATCCGTGGAACCCGGAAAATTGCCCCGTTGAAATCAAGGCAAAGGGGGTTAAAATCCCTTTCTGGACAATTTACAATGGTTCGGCAGGACCTTTGCCATACAGCGAACAATACCAGTTGAAAACCGAAGCACCTGAACCCATCACCTTAATTCCCTATGGATGCACAACTTTGCGAATTTGCGAATTCCCCATTGTAACTTTAAAGCCATGATTCGACCCATTCTTTTACTAACTTTGGCAGGTATTTCATCTGGACTTTATTCAAAAACAAAAGATCAGCCCCGGAGGTCTCCCAATATTCTGTTTGTGATCAGCGACGATCAGTCGTTTCCACATGCTTCAGCATATGGAGCCAACTGGGTTAAAACCCCCAATTTCGATCAGGTGGCACGGAAAGGAATTCTGTTTACCAACGCTTTTGTAACCTCTCCCGGATGTAGTCCATCGCGGGCAAGTATTTTAACAGGGCGATATCCCTGGCAGATCGAAGAAGCCGGTACCCACGCAAGTTCCTTTCCGGTAAAGTACAAAACCTTCACTCAAGTACTCGAAGAAAACGGATATTTGGTGGGGTCTACCGGTAAGCCCTGGTCACCAGGTGATTGGAAGGTTTCCGGTTGGAAACAGAATCCGGTAGGAAAGGAATACAATCAGAAGAAGCTGAAACCACCCTATACTGGAATTTCACCCATTGATTATGCAGGAAATTTCGATCTTTTTTTGGAAAAACGGCAAACTGGTCAGCCATTCTTTTTCTGGCTCGGTGCCCATGAACCACATCGCGCTTACGAGGAAGGTTCGGGCATAAAAGCAGGCAAGTCGGAAAAAGACGTACTGGTTCCGGGATTTCTTCCTGACCATCCGATCGTAAGAAATGACATGCTCGACTATGCTGTTGAGATTGAATGGTTTGATAAGCATTTGGGGTTGGCACTTGAAAAATTGGCAGCCATTGGCGAATTGGAAAACACCCTCATTATTGTGACTGCCGACAACGGGATGTCATTCCCTCGGGCCAAAGCCAACTGCTACGATCCCGGCATTCATGTTCCACTTGCCATTTGCTGGGGCAACCAAATTCCCAAAGGCAGAACAATTAAGGTCCCAACCAGTACAGTTGACCTCGCACCAACTATTTTAGAGGCTGCCGGATTGAAGTTCGATGGACAGTTTCTTATGTCAGGTAAAAGTATACTTTCCCGTTTAACATCTTCAACCGATAAAAGCTGGAATTCGCAAAAACTTGCCATTTTTGCCGGACGTGAGAGACATTCATCATCGCGTTATGAAAATCGTGGTTATCCGCAACGAATCATCCGGTCGGAGAAATATTTGTACATCAAAAACTACCAACCTGAATATTGGCCATCTGGTGATCCACAGGTTTATCTTAAAGATGGCACTTTGAGTAAAAGATATGAAGGTTATTTGGACATTGATGATGGTCCAACAATTCAATATTACAAAAATCGGAATGTGACAGATCCTGAGTTTACTCCTTTTTTTCTGGCAGCAACGGCGAAACGGTCAGCTGAAGAACTGTACAACATTCAGATAGACCCTGATTGCATGAACAATCTGGCAGGCAAACCTGAATTCAAAAATATTCGGAAACAGTTGTCTAAAAAGCTGATTACATATTTAAAAGCAACTGGCGACCCACGTGAAATTGGATCAAATCCTGAAATCTGGGAAGCCTATCCGCGACTGAATGGAGAAATCCGGAAATTTCCCAAGGAATTGAACCAATGAAACGAGCCATGGGAGTCAATCACACACAGGATCATGATTATCTCATGGCGATTTCCCCCGATAGCTCGGGGCAAGCTATATGGCAATTAAAAAACAAATGATAAACACATGATTAGAACTATTTTGTTTCTATTAATTCTCCCTTTATTTTTGTCTTCATTTGCACAGCCTGTCAACTGGAAAGCCCAGTGGATCATGCATCCAACCGCAGAACCACAGGCCCATGCCGTTATACTTTTCCGGAAAAATTTTGAACTTCCGAAGAAACCTGAAAAGTTTGTAGTCCACCTTTCAGCTGATAATCATTACCGGTTGTTTGTCAACGGACAGTACATTTTGCGTGGACCTGCCAGAGGTGACCTATCCCACTGGTTTTATGAATCAGTTGATCTGGCTGAATACCTACAGACAGGGAAAAATACGGTTGCCGCTGAGGTCGTCAATTGGGGGCCAAAACGCTCTTTTACCTATTTCTCACAAATGACTTCCTTCATTTTACAGGGCGATACCAATGACGAAAAGATGGTTAATACGTCCGGAGGAAACTGGAAATGTTTACACAATGAAGCCTATTCTCCAAAAATAGTGGAATGGATGACCGACCGGAATACCATCGACTTTGGTTTGTATGTGGGCAATCCAACGGATAGCATCCGGGCCGACAAATATCCCTGGGGATGGGAAACTACCACATACGACGATTCCAAATGGCTTCCGGCCAAATGGTGCGACATTGCCGGAGGTCGCGACAAACAGTTTGCGGGAGGAATTCTTTATGGAGGTGGGAAAATTCTGATTCCCAGACGCACCGGAATTTTGAAAGAAGAAAAAGTGCTGTTTGCCGGAATCCGCCGCTCTTCAGGAATGGAAGTGAAGGACGATTTCCTCAAAGAAACAGGAAGCCTCACCATTCCTGCCAATAAAAAAGTTTGTATCCTGATCGATCAGGCAGTTGAGACCATGGGGTATCCTGAAATGGTGGTGTCCGGAGGAAAAGATGCCAGGATACAAGCCATGTATGCCGAAAACATGATCGTAAAAAACCATTCCCCAAAAGGAAACCGAAACCAGATAGAAGGCAAATACATGGTAGGAATCAAGGATGTGTTTATGCCTGACGGTGGCAAAAACCGCCTGTTCAAACCAACCTACATTCGCGCTTTCCGGTACATTCAACTCGATATTGAAACCAAATCTTCACCTCTGATAATCGAAAACTATTACCACGTTGCCTGCAATGCTCCGATTGAACAAAAAGGCGTATTTGAGAGCGATTCGCCACTGACCGATTGGATGATGGATGCCGGCTGGCGAACCGTGAGCATCTGTGCACAGGATATGTTGCTGTCGGATGCCGCGTACGAACAAATGCAGTACACTGGTGATTCAAGAGTTCATAACCTCACACTCCTCACACTTTCGGGTGACGACCGGCTTACCCGAAATGCACTCATTCAGTTCGACCAGTCGCGAATTCCTGAAGGACTGACTTACGCCTGCTATCCCAATCCATTCC
>JBAXWR010000425.1:0-4985 GCA_037128295.1 Mariniphaga sp. | reverse complement strand
GTACTGGAGTGAGGCTGTTGATTGATTTTTTTAAGAACCTTGACTGCTCAGATTTGTGATTTTGGTTCTTTCGGTTAAAGATGTGGTTGGCATAATAAACATACAAAAAGCGATTATTGTGTAATCCCGAATAAAAGTATAAATTTGACAATTCAACTGTTTGGAAAAATCAGTTGTCTAATAACCTTAAAAAGTTGGGAATGGAGCAGCATAAAGTTAGGGTGGGAATTACCCACGGTGATATAAATGGAATTTGTTATGAGATAATAATCAAGGCATTAACTGATAGTAGAATTTTGGAGATGTGCACTCCAATTGTTTATGGCTCCCCAAAGGTTGCTGCTTATTATCGCAAAGCCATCGACAGCGAAACTTTTACTTTTAACAATATTATCACCGCGAAGGATGCCAATCCCAAACGGATTAATATCATTAATTGTGTAAGCGAAGAGATTCGGGTTGAACTTGGGAAATCGACCAAACAAGCCGGCGAAGCTGCTTTGGCTGCTTTGGATGCGGCCGTAAAGGATTTGAAAGCCGGTCTTATCGACATTGTTGTGACCGCCCCGATTAACAAAGAAAATATCCAATCCGATAAATTCAACTTTCCGGGCCATACAGAGTTTTTTTCAAATGCATTTGGTACTAAAAACTACCTGATGCTCATGGTCAGCGATATCCTGAAAATAGGTGTTATTACCGGGCATATACCTGTAGGTCAAATAGTTGCAAGTATAACAAAAGATAAGATAATTTCCAATTTAAGGGTATTGAACAAAACTTTGCTTGAGGATTTCTCGGTTCATAAACCTCGCATCGCTGTTCTTGGATTAAATCCTCATGCTGGTGATGGGGGATTGCTTGGGGACGAGGAAGAACGGATTATTTTACCAGCGATCAAACAGGCTTTCGATGAAGGTATAATTGCATTGGGGCCTTTTGCCGCTGACGGATATTTTGGTTCGGGCGAGTTTAAAAAATTCGATGCAACCCTGGCGATGTACCATGATCAGGGATTGATCCCTTTTAAATCATTTGCTTTTGAATCGGGGGTTAATTTTACGGCGGGTCTTCCTATCATCCGCACTTCACCCGGACATGGAACCGCATATAGCCTTGCAGGTACCGGAACAGCATCGGAAGAGTCATTTCGTAATGCGATGTATCTGGCTATCGATCTTTATGAAAACAGGAAATTATATAAGGAATTGACAAAGAATCCTTTGCAGCGTCATGAAATTGACAGGACAGGAGGAGAATAATATTTTATCTATTCTTTTAAAGTAGATTAATGTACGAATATATCAACGGGACAATTACCGGATTGACACCGGCCTGGGTTGTGATCGAAACCGGGGGGATAGGTTATTTCCTACATATTTCAGTAAACACCTATTCACGGCTTAACGGCAAGGAACATAGCAAACTCTTTATACACGAGGTGATAAGGGAGGATACCCATTTACTTTATGGATTTGCAGGGCAGGATGAACGGGATTTTTTCAGGCTGCTTATTTCTGTCAACGGCATAGGCGCAGCTATTGCAATTATGATGCTTTCTTCGTATCAGGCTGATGATCTGAGGGATGCAATCCTAAAAGAAAATGTGAACCTGCTGAAAAGCATCAAGGGGATCGGTGCCAAAACGGCTCTTCGTGTCATTATCGAATTAAAAGATAAGGTTGGCAAAGGTTCTGCTTCGGATGTAATCTTTAAATCGGGTGACTCGGTGGTTCGTAATGAAGCACTTTCAGCACTTGAAATGCTTGGTTTTAATCGAAAAGCTGTTGAGAAATCATTGGATCAGATTATTACCTCCCAGCCAGGACTAACAGTGGAACAACTTCTAAAAATAGCATTAAAAAGTTTTTAAACAGATAGATTGCGAAAGACGATTATATATACGGTGTCAGTATTTTGCTTCCTGATGCTCTCGATGCTAACCTGGAAAAGTATTGCTATGGCCGGCATTGAGTTTTCAGCAGGGAGTGGTTTGTCTGATAATTTGGTTATCCCAAAGGACTCTGTCAGGATAGATACAATCGGCCCACTGCACTATCCGTTTAAGGATAAAAGTTTATTCGCGAATTCAGGAAAAAATGATACCTCGGCACTTTATTTGAAGAAACCGTCCAATTTACGCACTGTTATCGAATATGACCCCATTACAGGTGATTACCTGATCTCAGAAAAAGTAGGCGATATCGACTATCGGCTTCCACTTTCATTAAGCAGGGAAGAATACCTTAAAACTGATCTGCGTGATGCCATTGACAGTTATTGGCGCCACAAAATGGCCCAGAACACCCTGGACCAAAAATCTCAATTGATCCCTCAGTTCAGGATTAGCAGTCAGGCATTCAGTAAAGTTTTTGGGACGAATGTTGTCAATATTAAGCCGCAAGGATACGTGGAAATGAGCCTTGGCGTACGCAGCAACAGAATTGAGAACCCATCTATTCCTGTTCGGATGCAGCGGAATACGAGCTTTGATTTCAGCCAGAAGATCAACGTCAACCTTGATGGTGAAATTGGCGATCGTTTGAAAATGAGGTTCAATTACAATACCGATGCCACCTTTGATTTTGAAAATAAGATCAAACTTGATTACAAGGGAACTGATGACGATATCCTGAAAAACATAGAGGCAGGAAATGTTTCAATGCCTTTGACCGGTACCCTTATCAGGGGAGGGACAAACCTTTTCGGGGTAAAGACAGAAATGCAATTTGGAAAATTATCCGTTGCGACAGTTTTTTCCCAGCAAAAAGGGGAGACCAAGGTGATAAATACCGAAGGAGGTGCAGAAAAGTCGAAATTTGAGATCAATGCCTCCGAATACGATGCCAACAGGCACTTTTTACTTGGGCACTTTTTTTATGATGCATACGACAAGGCAATGTCTGAATTGCCAATCATCAAATCCTCGGTAACGATCAATAAAATTGAGGTTTGGGTAACGAATAAAGCCAGCCGCTTTCAGGAATCACGTAACATCCTGGCTCTTCTGGATCTTGGGGAGAGAGGGTCGAACCGGCAGAACCAGACCATTTCGGCATTTGGGGATACACCAGGCCTTATTTATCCAATGAACACCTATCCTGCTAATGGTATCAACGGCCTATACAAAGAGATGACCACCACCTATTCAGGCGTACGTGATATTGCCAAACTGACAGAAGTCCTTGGTCCTTTGGCAGCACGTGATTTTGTAGGTGCGAGGGATTATGAAAAGATCGAGAATGCGAGGCTTTTGGATTCGACTGAATACACATTGAATCGCCAATTAGGTTATCTTTCATTGAATCAGGCAATTAATAATGACGAAGTGCTTGCAGTGGCTTATCAGTACACGATGAACGGAGAGACTTTTCAGGTTGGGGAATTTTCGACCGATGGTATTGCAGCCCCAGAAACCTTGATCCTTAAGATGCTTAAGGGTACAAACCTAAACCCCAGCTTCAAAAACTGGAAATTGATGATGAAAAATATCTACAACATCAAGGGTTCCCAACTTTCATCAACAGATTTCAAGTTGGACGTGGTGTATAAAAATGATGCAGCGGGTACTAATATTAATTATCTCCCCGATGGGCCACTCAAGGAAAAAATACTCCTTGAGGTGATGAACCTTGACCATCTGAACAAACAGCTCGATCCTTATCCCGATGGGATTTTTGATTACCTTGAACGTCTTACAGTCAATTCGCAAAAGGGAAGGATCATATTTCCCGTTATCGAACCTTTTGGGTCAAACCTTGAGCGAAAGTTGAACGGCGATGCGGCAGCCGTTAAAAAATATGTATTCAGAAGTTTATACGACAATACCAAAACTGTGGCCGAACAGGACGCTGAGAAAAATAAATTCAAGTTGATCGGAAGTTATAAAGGATCTTCAAACACTGAAATTGGACTTGATGCCCTTAATATCACCAGAGGCTCGGTTAAAGTGATGGCTGGTGGAAGGCAACTTCAGGAAGATGTCGATTTTATAGTTGATTACCAACAAGGCAAAGTGAAAGTGATCAATCAGGGTTTGCTGGAATCGGGGACGCCTATTTCGATTTCGACAGAGAGCGAGGATCTTTTCAGTATGCAAAGGAAAACCATGTTGGGAACACATTTAAATTATGAATTCAATAAAAATTTCAACTTGGGGGCAACGTTGATGTATCTTCATGAAAAACCTCTATATCAGAAAGTTAACTATGGAGAAGATCCCATTTCAAATCTTATGCTCGGCTTGAATCTTTCTTATAATACCAAGTCTGGGTTTGTCACAAAAATGGTAAACGCCCTACCCTTTATCAAAACCAACGAAGAGTCAAAAATTGCCATCGAAGCCGAATGGGCGAGATTGTTCCCAGGCCATTCAAAAGTAATTTCAAAAGAGGGTGCTGCTTATCTTGACGATTTTGAAGGGGCAAAAACGCCAATTAATCTCAAAACATTTGTTGGTTGGTACACGGCAAGTACCCCGCAAGCCAATGACCTGTTTCCGGAAGGTAATGTAATCAATGATGTTTCAGAAGGTTATAACCGGTCACTGCTCTCATGGTATATCATCGATCCTTATATGCAGCGCAAAACTGCGCCGGCATACCTTAGCGAGATGAAACTGCTTGACGACCATAGGGTTAGGGAAGTGTTTCAATATGAAATCTTTCCACAGCGTGAGACTCCTGTTGGTCAGCCAACGAATATCCCCACGCTCGACCTATCATATTATCCTACGGAAAGAGGACCTTACAATTATGATGCAGCGCCATCTGCTTTTTCTTCGGGTGTGAACATTGACGGAACACTTAAATCACCTGAGACGAGATGGGCTGGTATCATGCGGAAAATTGAAACAAGCGATTTTGAAGCAGCCAATGTCGAATACATCGAATTCTGGTTGATGGATCCATTTGCCGAAGACAATATTGAAAACAAGAATCCTGGTGGAGATCTCTATTTTAATCTTGGCAATGTTTCCGAAGATA
>JBAXWR010000424.1:0-4989 GCA_037128295.1 Mariniphaga sp. | reverse complement strand
GGATACCCGGATTACCGAAATGCTGAACAAGTATTGCAAGTTCCTTCCAGTGCCAATCGTTTTTGGCAAGAAAAAAGAGTGGAAGGATAGCAAATACGAAGACACTCCAGAGGATAACCAGATCAATGAAACCATCCCTGCGTGGACAAAGAAACCTGTTGACCTGAAAGAGGAAGATTACACAAGTTTCTACCATAAACTCTATCCTTACGGTGACGAGCCGTTGTTCAATATCCACCTGAACGTCGATTATCCTTTCAACCTTACTGGAATCCTTTATTTTCCAAAGTTGAAAAATAACTTTGAGGTTCAGAAGAATAAAATACAACTCTATTGCAATCAGGTATTTGTAACTGATTCTGTTGAAGGGATCGTCCCTGAGTTTCTGACACTTCTTCATGGTGTGCTCGATTCTCCTGATATTCCTTTAAACGTATCGCGGTCCTATTTGCAAAGCGATTCGAATGTTAAGAAAATCAGTGGCCATATTACCAAGAAGGTCGCTGACCGTTTGGCTGAAATCTTCAAAGAGAAACGGACTGAATTTGAAGAGAAATGGAACGACCTGAAACTTTTCATCGAATATGGGATGTTGACAGACGAAAAGTTCTATGAAAAAGCTTTAAAATTCTTCCTTTTCAAAAATACTGATGGCAAATCGTTTACTTGGGAAGAGTATGAGGGAATCATCAGCAACAATCAAAAGGATAAAGATAATAAACTGGTGTATCTCTATGCAACCAACAAGGACGAACAGTTTAGCTTTATAGAAGCTGCCAAAAATAAAGGTTATGATGTATTGCTAATGAATGATGTGTTGGCCACACCACTTTTTAACCATTTTGAGCAGAAATTTCCTGACAAACACTTTGTACGTGTTGACTCAGATGTGGTTGACAAATTAATTTCCAAGGAATCTGGAAAGGAGAGTCCGCTATCACTCGATGAAAAAAATGAATTAAGTCCTGTATTCCAGGCAATCACGCCAAAGGAGCGCGGGCAGTTTATCATCGATTTCCACGATCTTGGTGAGAATGGTTCTCCCATGGTTGTGACCCAGAACGAGTTTATGCGCAGGATGAAGGATATGTCAAAAATGCAGGCCGGGATGAGCTTCTATGGGGATATGCCGGATAGTTATAACTTGGTTGTCAATATAGCCCATCCACTTGTAAAAAGAGTTATTCAGGAAAAACATGAAAAGGTGGTACCTTTATTGAACCTTACCATTACTGAATTGTTAAAGTACAAGAGTGAAAAGGATTCGCTTTTGAAGCTTAAACAAGGGAAAAAGGAAGAAGAAGTTCCACAGGAAGAGAAAGATTTGATGAAAGAGGTAGAGGCAAAAATATCGGATCTCGAAGAGCAAAAGCGCAAAAAACTTGAAGAATTTGGTGCAAGCAATGAACTGGCAAAACAGTTGGTCGATCTTGCACTGCTTGCAAACAACATGTTACGTGGCGAAGCATTGAACAACTTCGTGAAGCGGAGTGTTGAATTGATTAAATAGTTTGTGAACAAGTGATTAGAGTGGAAAGCCTGCTTCCGGAGACGGATGGCAGGCTTTTTTTTACTATATACCCGCTCCGTTTTCGTTTTTTTGCTGGTCTTTTTTCCCCTTCAGCGCATCGATTGTTCCTTCGACGCGATCCCCAATTTTCTGGCCTGCCTCCTTCACTTTCCTGATGATTTCGTCGGCCTGAGCTTCAGTTTGGTCTTTCAGTCCTTCAATTTTTGCACCCATTTCCCCGGATTGGAATTCTTCGGCTTTCTCCTCAATGAAATCTTCGGCCTTTTTAATGAAGTTTAGTACTGATCCAAAGGTTTCACTGGCTTTTACCTTGAATACGGCCTCCTGTAATAAATCTTCCGCTTTATCAGCAAATGTTTTTTCTGTTGTGATTGGATCTTCAGCTTTATCAGAGTTCCCATTCCCTTGTGTGCTGCCATTGTTTGTGTTATTGTCGTCCATTTTATAAAGATTAAGTGAGAAATAATATAAGACCCTAAAAGTACAAAATGTTTGATCATTAATCAATTGTTTTAAGTTTCAAAAACTGGACATTGATTTAGGATAATTATTCAGACCATTACTGAGACCAGAATGTTTATCTTTGGGGAATTTATTTGTAATTATGTCGGAAAATAGGATTTGTAAATTATTTGGCATTAAATATCCGGTTGTTCAGGGAGGTATGGTATGGTGTTCCGGCTGGCGGCTTGCCTCGGCAGTAAGCAATTGCGGTGGTCTGGGGTTAATAGGAGCCGGGTCGATGCATCCTGATGTATTGGAAGAACATATCCGAAAAACAAAATCAGCCACAACTGAACCATTTGGGGTAAACATTCCATTATTATATCCTGACATTGAAAAATTGATTGACATTTTAACCAGAGAAGGAGTTAAAATTGTTTTTACCTCGGCAGGATCGCCTAAAAAATGGACTTCCACTCTTCATGAACATGGTATTATAGTAGTCCATGTCGTTTCATCTGCAGCATTTGCGATTAAATGTGAAGAAGCTGGTGTTGATGCTATAGTTGCCGAAGGTTTTGAAGCTGGAGGTCACAATGGACGTGAAGAAACCACAACTTTAACCTTGATACCTTCTGTCAGGAAAGCAACTTCACTTCCATTGATCGCAGCGGGAGGGATAGCAACGGGACGGGGAATGTTGGCTACGATGATTTTGGGTGCCGATGGTGTACAAATCGGTTCAAGGTTTGCCATTTCAACTGAATCTTCAGCACATGAGAATTTCAAAAACTATGTCATAAATTCCCATGAAGGCGATACCTTTTTGTCGATCAAAAGCTTATCACCTGTAAGGCTTTTAAAGAACAATTTTTTTGATCAGATTCGTCAGGCTGAAGGCAATTGTACTTCAAAGGATGAATTAAAACAACTTCTGGGGAAAGGGCGTGCAAAAAAAGGTATTTTCGAGGGCGACCTTGCTGAGGGCGAGTTGGAGATTGGTCAGGTGGCTTCGATTATTGATGATGTTCTCCCGGTTGTTAAGATTATGGATAACCTGCTGACGGATTATGACATTGCCCGCAAAGAACTGCTAAATTCATTTAAATACCAATTCGATAACGAATGATCCAATTTGAAAGAACGACACTCCGTAACGGGCTTCGTGTCATTGTCCACACCGACCTATCCACACCTTTTGTAGCCGTAAATGTTTGTTACAATGTTGGTGCCAAGCACGAAGATCCGGAAAGGACAGGTTTTGCCCATCTTTTCGAACACCTTACCTTCGGTGGTTCACAACATGTTCCCAATTTTGACCTTCCCACCCAAAATGCAGGAGGCACGAACAATGCCTTCACAACAAACGATATTACCAATTACTACATTACAGTTCCTGCCAATAACATTGAAACAGCTTTATGGCTTGAATCGGACAGGATGGTTGGCCCGAAATTTACAAAGAAGGGACTTGAGGTTCAACGTAAAGTTGTGATTGAGGAGTTCAGGCAACGCAACCTGAACAAGCCTTACGGTGATATCTGGCACCTTTTGCGCGACCTTGCCTTTAAAGTCCATCCCTACCGCTGGCCAACAATCGGTTTAATTCCTGAACACATCGAACAGGCTACAATGGAAGAGGTACAGGATTTTTTCTTTCATCATTATGCCCCCAATAATGCCGTTCTGGTGATTACAGGGAATATTCTTACCGAACCTGCATTTCGGTTGGCCGAAAAGTGGTTTGACGATATCCCCGAAAGGGAAATTATAAACAATTTGATCCTGCCTGAACCAATACAAACTGATGATCGTGAAATTACCGTACAGCGGAATGTCCCGATCGATACTTTTTATGTTGCCTGGCACATGGGTTCCCGCTTAAGTGATCAATTTTATTCGGCCGACCTGCTTTCGGATATTTTATCGGGTGGAAATTCTTCCCGTATCGAAGAGAGGCTTGTAAAAGGGAAAAAACTATTTACAGAAGCTGATGTATTTCTAAGCGGTGAAAATGAACCGGGATTATTTGTTGCAACGGGGAAGATTAACGAAGGCATAGACTTTGAATTTGCTAAAAAGGCTTTGTTTGAAGAAATTATGCAAACCGTTGATTCTTTTGTTACCCCATATGAGTTGGAAAAAGTGAAGAACAAGGTGGAAGCCGACCTGCTGTTCAATGAGATTGGATACCTCGAAAAAGCGATGCAACTGGCATCTTACGAAATTCTTGGCGATGCAGGGTTGATCAATCAACAGGCTGACAAATATTGCAATATTACAGTTGAGGATATTCGTGCCACCGCATCGGAAATACTTAGGGACGGAAATCGCAATACGCTGAATTATTTATCTTTAAAAAAATAATTAATGACCGTTAAAAGAAACATCCCACCTAATATTTGGGGAGTTGAACGTGTGGAATACATCGCACCCGACCGTCTCCAACTTCAAAACGGAGCTGAGTTGTTCACCCTTAGCATTGGAGACCAAGAGGTCGTCAAGATAGATTTTTCGTTTGAAGCCGGTTGTTGGTATGGAAAATCTCGTTTGGACAGTACGATGGCAGCGGCGATGCTCCAGGAAGGGACATTCCACCACACGGCTATTGAAATTGCAAATACCTTTGATTTTTATGGGGCACAATTTTCTTCCGGCTCATCCTACGATTGCAACTATATATCACTTCTTTCGCTGAAAAAGCACCTTCCAAATTTATTGCCACTGGTTTCCGAAATCATCCGCGAGTCGTCTTTTCCAGTTGAGGAATTTGAGATTTTGAAACAAAAGAGGAAGCAACGGGCTATTGTTGATGAAGGCCGGGTGAGCATGATTGCCCAAAGGAGTTTCTTGCGTAATTTATTTGGCGATGAACATCCATATTCGCCCGTCGCTGACATTTCTGCATATGACTCGATCTCACTTGATGATTCCAAATCGCATTATCTCAATTTTTACCGTCCGGAACGGGTGACCATTCTTGCTTCCGGATTTGTGGATGACGAGGTCATCCA
>JBAXWR010000423.1:0-5015 GCA_037128295.1 Mariniphaga sp. | reverse complement strand
ATGATTATGTGGTTGATCCAAATCCTAACCCAAAATGGTTTGTTTCCACTATTCCTTTTGGCTTGGGTTACAGCAATACACAAGTGGTAACTGCTACCGGCACAAATACGTTTACCAATGCCGGGCTTGCCATGAACTTTACCGCCAAAACAGGTATGGATTCAATTGTAGTGGCACGTATAGATACTTTCCCTAATATTAACCCTACAGGGTTAAATGCAGTTTTCGATAGGCAATATTGGGCAGTTCATAAGTATGGAAATGGTGGATATTCTGCAAATCTAACTTTCACACTAAGTGAAGATTTAACAGCCAATGATGAGCATCAACCAGGCAACATTTCTCTATACACACGTACGGGCATGGATGACGCAAGTTGGACATACCTGGCTTCTGCCACATCGGTGAGTGCAGCAAATAATCAGGCTACTTTCAACGGACTTACAAATTTAGTAAATGTGAATGATGACCCTAACAAAATTTATTATTTAGGGCAGTATTTAATTGCAAGAGAACAATGTCTTGTATATATTCCCGATGCAAACTTTAAAGCAGCATTGCTGCAGGTACCCGGACTCGATGCAAACAGCGATGGTAAAATTGAATGTTCGGAAGCAGCGGCTTATACAGGAAATCTTAGATTAGCCAATCAAAATATTGCTGATTTTACAGGTTTGGAAGCCTTTACAAATGCAACAGAAATAAACTGTGGTGCGAATCAAAACATCAGTTTAGATTTGACTTCTAATAAGGCACTTGTGAAATTGAATTGTTCCAGTAGTACATCCTTAACGAGTTTGAATGTTACCGGGCTTAAATCGCTGTCCACAATTGAATGTAGATTAAGTAAAATTACTACCTTAGACTTATCAACAAATACAGCATTGACCAATTTGAGTTGCAACGGCAATAATTTGACAAGTCTGAATTTAAATGGGCTTACTTCGCTTACTGCAATTAGCTGTAGTAACAATCAACTTACTACGTTGGATGTTTCAACTAATTCTGCCCTAAACAATTTGTCTTGTAATAACAATTCGTTATCAACTTTGAATGTAAAAAACGGGAATAATACCAACATTTCCAATTTTAATGCAACAAGTAATCCAAGCTTAACGTGTATTCAGGTTGATGATGTAGCCTGGTCAACTGCCAATTGGACAAATAAGGATGCTAGTTCAAGTTACAATTGTGCCACCTGGACCGGTGACCTTACCGCCGAATGGAATAATGCAAATAACTGGAGCCCCAAGGTTGTACCAACCGCATCGTATGGTGTCATAATTCCGGATATGACCAACGAACCAATTGTCAATGAGGCTTCTGCGACCCCCGCAATTTGCAACAGCATGACCATCCAGTCGGGTGCTGCCCTTACGATTGCTCCGGGAAAAGCGCTAACAATCAATGGGAATTTAAACAACCAGGCCGGAACAACAGGTTTGGTCATCAAATCGGGCGACCTCACTTTGGGCGACATTGGTACAGGCTCGTTGAAAATTATGGGAAAGGTTTCAGGATCGGCAAAGGTAGAACGGTATTTGGCACCCGATGCATGGCACCTGATCTCTTCACCAACGGCCAACCAGCCAATCATCAACTTCCTGAATTACAACACGGATATCGCCGCAACAGGAACAACTGACGACTATACTTTTGCAATGAAGAACTACAATAGTACCGGAACTGATTGGATTCCTAACTATTATAAGAGTGATAAATCCACCGGGGACCTTTTTGGGACAGGGAAAGGTTATTTGGTCAGGACCGTAGGCCCGACTGTAACAAAGATCGCTTATTTTGAAGGAGCCTTAAACACCTTGCCAATAGGGATCAGTGTGCCGGTAATATCGGGGTGGAACCTCGTTGGCAACCCGTTTACATCTGCAATCAGCATCAATTCGGGAGCAAGTGCGGACAACTTTATTGATGCAAATCCGGCCACACTGACAGGAAGTTATGCGGCAATCTATGTCTGGGACGAAACAAAATCGACAACAGAATATCAGGTTGTTAACAATTCCAGCGATGCTACTTACGCACAGGTTGGCCAGGGGTACTTTGTAAAAGCGGTTACCGGGAATTTAAACTTTACTTCCTCGATGCAGGTACACCAGGGAACTGCCCCATTTAAGGCAGCCACTGCCCCAACTCCGCAAATTATGCTGATCGCCGGAAGCAGCGCCGGAAGTGCCTCGACAATCATCAAATTTATCGATGGGACCACCAACGGGCTGGATGTTGGTTACGATGCCGGCGTGTTTAAAGCCGATCAATCGTTATCCCTTTATACAAAGCTCGTTGAGGACAATGGCGTTGATTTCCAATTGCAGTGCCTCCCACCAACAGGTTACGACAAATTGGTCATCCCGGTTGGCATCGATTCCAAAACCGCCGGCGAAATTGTCTTCTCTGTCCAGGCTGTCCAATTAGATCCCACCTGCAAGGTAATTTTGGAAGACAAGCTAACAAACACATTCACAGATCTTTCCAAAGGGAGCTACAAAGCAACCATTGCGGCCAATACTGCCGGGACCGGAAGGTTCTACCTCCACACAGGCGACATTATCAGTGGTTTTGAGGATCAGGTGCTGCCAGGAAAGCTAACTGCCTATGCGAGAGGCAATACCGAAATCCGTGTGATCGGCGAAGTTGCCGAGGGTGCAGTTGCTACGTTGATCAATGGTTTGGGAAAGGTGGTGCTAACCAAGAAATTAGAAAGTAGAAATTTAAATATCATCGGACTACCAAACCTTAGCAGCGGTGTTTACATACTGAATATCAACGATAAAGGCACGCCACAAACAATTAAGGTGATGGTGAGGAAATGAAAATGGAAAATAGAAAATGGAAAATAGAAATTGGAAAAATAGAAATTGGAAAATAGAAATTGGAAAATAGAAATTGGAAAATGTGTTGATTTAAAAATATGAAAATGGTAGGGGCGGGCCCTTGTGGCCGCCCTTTTTCCGATAAACGACATTAAAAAAAAATTGTAAAAAACAGATTGAAATTATGAAAACGAACACAGAAGAAATTTTGGCCAATAGTGTCACCGGCAAAAAAACGATGACCCGCAAACAGGCCATCAGCAAGGCGGGTTTTTTGGCCATTTCGGCCGCCACGACAATGATGTTGTTAAGTGTTCCCAAAGCGGCACATGCTTCTTCCGCCCCGGCAACACCTGACTCCCAACCCAGTGGTGGTACCTGGACCAAACGCACCCCATAACACAAAAACCCTCAAGGTTTCGAAAACCTTGAGGGTTTATTGGTTTGGAGGGGCTAATACAACAGTTTAAAAACAGTCAAATATAATGACGGATCTAAAAGACATTTTTGAATTGCCTAAATTTCTGGTTTATGCGATTTTATTTAACCCTTTTTTAAATGTTCATCAAAACAGCTTTTTACCTTTTCCCACATTGCTTCTGATAAAACATGGCCTTTATCTGGTTCGATGAAAAAAGTGAAATTTTGTGGGACACCTGCTTTCTTATAGGCTTCTGAAATCCTTTTGACACCTTTCTTAACCGATTCGATCGGACTACCGGAATCCTTCTCCCCAAAATTCAGGTGCAGAACCCTTGGTGCAATCAATGATGCAATCTCTGGTGTATCGCCAAACTGTTTCCATCCAGGTACGAAATTGGGGAAGCAATGCAAAATATGTTCTTCCTCAATTGCATCATAGGTTGGTAGACAACAGTTCCCCACAACACACTTTAACCTGGGTTCCAGCGGGCCAACCAGCCATGAATGGGTTGAACCCATAGAGTGGCCATAACAGCCCAACTTGTCAGCGTTAACTTCGGGACGCGAACAAAGTATATCAATTGCCCGCTTCATTTCCAATACGTTCCGCCATGCCATGCTCCGACCCCTTACAACCTCCCTAAGAAACTCGAACCGTTCGTAAGATCCATCCTTTAATTTTTTTGTCGGGTCCTGCCGTTCTTCAAAACAAAGTGCATCAGGACAAAGCACAACATATCCTTCCTTTACGAGCGCCAATCCTGTATGGTGCATGGGGTTACCGGAAAGTCCGGCAGGTTCTGTTTTTCCCAGGTGATATTCGCCATTGTGCTGGTGCCATACAGCGATTCCCGGTGCAGGGTTCTCTTTTGTCACCTTATCTGGTATAAGGAGCAATGCAGGGATCCAATCGCCAGGTTGAGCCTCGTAAGATATTGATTCTATGCGATATCCATCTTTTTGAATGATTTCTTTAACTTTTGGTTTAACTGGATCAAGTTTAGGGAACGGACCGCCAAGGCATTTCTGGTAGTTGGCAAGCTGGGATTCGGCAGAAGCAGCACCTAAATTTTCATCGTGGACAGAAGCGGCCAGGGCTTCTGAAATGGTTATTCCAGTTGTAATAGTCCCGAGTGCGACTATCGTTTGGGCCTTCAAAAAACCGCGACGATTTTGTTTGTTTTCAAAAGGGGAATTGTTAGAGTCCATAATCAATATCATTAGTTAGTTTATACTTATAAAGACGAGGATATATAATCAACTGATTTTACATTATTGCTTCGTCTTTTTCCACCCAGGCATTTCGTCAAGCGTAACCACATTCGAGGCGAGGTGGACAGCCTTAATTTGCTCAGTTGTATTCTTTTTGAATTCAAGCTCCGACCAGCCCATAAAAAAAGTCCATTTGGGTTGGGCCAAAAGTTGTTCAGCGGTTGGCAGTTTCTGACATTCCCCGATTGCGATTGGTTTACCTTTGGAAACAGATACCATGATATCATACTTCTCAAGGCTATAACCGCTTTTATCGTTGTAAATATCCAATGCCGCCACATCCCAATACTTGTTGCCAGGGTTATAGGTTTTTGCATCTTCCGGGAGGGTATCAAAATCCTGAATATCCCAAACCCAGATCAGGTTCGTCAATTTCTTTTTAAGTGTCATGTAGTCGTGCAGCATCCTGTATAATTTTAGTGTCCCATCAGGCCCGGGACGTCCACCCCACCAAAAGGCCCCCTGGTTCATTTCGTGCATGGGCCGCCA
>JBAXWR010000422.1:0-5069 GCA_037128295.1 Mariniphaga sp. | reverse complement strand
TTATTTATATTGGCAAAAAACCAATTTAAAAATCGCAATGAAAATTAATGCCCTTTTGAAGGACATTACTCGTAATCCTTTCTCGGGGCACGGAAAACCGGAACCACTTAAGTTTAAATACAAAGGATTTTGGTCACGCAGAATTGATGGGGAACATCGATTAATTTATCAAGTCAAAGGAGATGAAATTCACATTGCAAAATGCCGGTTCCATTACGATTAATTATTTTAATAGGTGCTAACATGCCGCTAATCGTAACAATGCTATCACAAATTGCTTAGCAAAGGTTACACCTTTGCTGCGTTTGCCGGCTAGGCGTTAGGCTACATGTCTATTGAATTGATCTACTATGCGTTATTCTATAATTTGACAAGCGCCAACTTTTTTCATAAATTTGAATAAAAAAATGAATGCCGACTATTTTATTAATTGCAGGGTGGAGAATCTATTTCTATGCAAATGAAAGTTTTGAACCAATCCATGTTCATGCTGAAAAAGCTGAAATGGAAATAAAATTTTGGATAGACGTTGATAATTTTGAAATAAGTGAATCAACTTCATTTAATTGCACAACCCAAGCGAAAAGAGAAATCAAAAAAATTATATATGAGCATTTTGATTATATAGTAACAGAATGGAATAAATTTTTTAGTAAATCTTAATCTCATGGAAAAATTATTCGACATTTCAGACATTAGATTTAGTGATGAATTTTTAATTATTAAAATTAATAATCAAGAATATAAATTCCCAATCAAAGAGATATCTGAGAAACTATCCAAAGTTGATATAATTGAACGTCAAAAATTCGTCGTCTCCCCTTCTGGATATGGTATTCATTGGCCTGCTCTTGATGAAGATCTATCCATCAATGGTCTTTTACATTATTTAAAGAGCAATAGACACGTAGCCTAACATGCCGCTAAATCGCAACAATGCCTCCCGAATGCTGCCTAGCAAAGGTTTTACCTTTGCTGCGTTTGCAGGCCGGGCCTTAGCCACTATAGCAATAAACAGATTACCAGGACATGAACAAATTGCTTCAAAAACTCATAATTTTCCCTTATATTTGTTCCTATAATTATCTATTATGTTAACCAAGGATAGTGTCTTAAAAACTATTTCAAAGCTTCCTGAAAATTTCAATCTGGATGAATTGATTGACAAACTGATTTTTATTGATAAGGTCGAAAAAGGATTAGACCAATCTCTGAAGGATCAAGTTGTTTCTGAATCAAAGGCGAAGAAGAAGCTTGCCAAATGGTTAAAATAAATTGGACAAACTTTGCATAACAGGATCTAAATGAAATTGCAGATTTCATTTCAAAAGACTCTGTCCGCTATGCGCAAATGACTGTCAAATATTTATTTGAATCTCCCAACCTACTTAAAACACATCCAAAAAACTGGAAGAATTGTCCCCGAATTTAAAGAAGAAAATTTGCGTGAACTTATTCGGGGAAGTTACAGAATTGTTTATCGAATTGTAGATAAAAATAGAATTGATATTTTAACAGTTCACCATTCAGCCAGATTATTTAAGAATTCGCCATTATTTAAAAAATAAACATAATGCTACAGTGGCTAACGAACCTGCAAAGCAACAAAGCTAACGCATTGTTGCTTTGTAAAGGTTTCACCTTTGCCGCGTTTGCAGGATGCACGTTAGGTTCAATAATGAGAAAACAATGAGATTCGGATTCTGCTCTATTATTTTTCTTTTATGCCAAGTCGCTATTGCACAACCAAGTGGAATGAAGATTAATACGTATGATATCAACGCAAACCTTGATCTTTCAACAAAAAAAATGTTTGTCGATATTCAGTTGAATATTCAAAGACCGGACACTTCAAGCATATTTATTTTTCTGCTATGTCATTTCGCGACTCTTGAAAGTGTCAGAGCAGAAGATCAAAAGGAGATTCCATTTAGTTTATCGAAGCAAGATACGTTAACTATCAGATTCCCAAAGAACCATGAGGAAAACTCAAATTTTACGATATTTTTCTCATATTCGCTGCCAGCTGATTCTTTCATGGTCCACAGGGAAATGTATGTGATGAAACGATACGATCATTGGTATCCCATTCAATATGGACATTTGTTCAATTCGACACTCAAAATATCAGTACCAGAAAATCAAATCACGCTCAGTAACGGAACCTGCACGAAAAAAATTAAGTCGGGCAAAAGGAACCTCTTTATTTGGAAGACAAATAGCGAAAATGATCTTGCTCTGTTTGTTTTCAATCCCGATTCTATGAATTACCATACAGAGTATCTGAGTGGAATAAAGATGGACTTCTATTTTATCCCTGGTTTAAAGGACGCCCAAAAAATTATTTCACTTGTAAAGAGTTCATTTAGTTTCTACAGTAAATTGCTTGGACCATATCAAAACGACAGTTTTACGGTAATTGAGTTGCCGGCAGATTGGTTCCTTGGTCAAGGCCTCCATACATTACTTCTATTTACACCAAGATTACTCGAATATATCTCTGATCCAGAGGCTTGGGTGCCACACGAGATAGGGCATCAATGGATTGGTAATATTATTCCTATCGATGAACAATCAAATGGCAGATGGTTTGTTGAAGAATCATTTAATGAATATCTAAGAGCAATGTATATTGAACATGAATATGGTAACGATTCGTTAAAAAGTGTTTTAAAGAATGTCTCTTTAGCAAATTATAATGTACTCGTAAAAGAAGGGAAGGATGTCTCTGTTTTTGATGTTAACTCTGTTAGCAATTCTACTGAGGAAGCTCAATGCATATATGCTAAGGGTCCCATGATATTGCATCAATTGCGGAAATGCATTGGCGACAAAGATTGGAATGATTTGATGAAACGAATTTACAACGATTTCCAGAACAGAATCTTTACTCTGCAGGACTTAAAAATTTATATCTCAAAATATGACAACGATGGAAATTGTCTGAAGTCATTTAATGATTTTCTGACTTCAAAAGGTATCCCTGAAACTCTATGTGCTTATTAAATGAACTACTGAACCTTACGAACAGTCTGCCGACCAATGAGGGCGGTTTCCGAAGACAGGCGTTCACCAAACCTGCAAGCGATTGAGGAAAAAAAAACAAAAACCAAGTAAAATCTGCACTGCGTCTGCCGGCGGGACGTTATGTGTAATGCTAGATAAATAACAACCTCTGAAAAAAACAAGAACCATGCTTAAGATTCAATATATAGCTTTGTTACGCGGAATAAATGTTGGAGGACATAATATTATAAAAATGTCTGATTTGAAAAATTGTCTTGAAGAAATCGGATTTGTGGATGTCCTAACCTATATACAAAGTGGTAATGTTATTCTAAAGTCCAGTGAAAAGAACAAAATCAAATTGATTAGTCTCATTGAAAAGGAACTATCCAATCGATTTGACTATGATTCAAAAATTGTATTATTAGCTCACAATCAACTTGAAACAATTATTAAGGAAGCTCCTGTTGGATTTGGAATTAATCCAGAAGAATATAAATATGATGTGATCTTTTTAAGAGATGGAATTTCTCCAAAAGAAATTATTAAAAGTATCAAAATAAAATATGGCGTTGATACTGCAGAGGCTGGAAATTTCACACTCTATTTTTCTCGACTTATTAGTAAAGCGACTCAAAGCCAATTAAAACTTATTATGACTCTTCCCGAATACAAAAAAATGACAATCAGAAATTGGAATACTACCAAGAAACTTCTCGAAATAATGAGAAAAAATAACAGCACGGGGGCATAATGAACCGCTAACCGCAACTAAATCAACAGATTGTTGCTTATTATAGGCACTGCCTTTGCTGCGTTTGCCGGCCGGAAGTTATGCCTTAAAGTATGAAAGATCTGGTCCATAAATACAATTTTACAATCCCATTATTGGGGCACTGACAGTCTTGCCAAATGTATAGACATTGCCAAGGCTTACTACAAAGAATATGTCAATGACACGAATGAAAAGCCTTTATTTGAAGTACCCCAACAATTTTCTACCTGGGAAGAAGCAGTAGTCGTATATTATAAGGGTCCACTGATTGTAAATGAATTAAGAAAGATGCTGGGTGATGAAAAATGGGAATCTTTCATTATAACGTTTTATTCTTTGTATAAAGATAATTATGCAACCTACGATGACTTTATCCAGACATTATCTGTTTACGATAAAGAAGGACTTATTACGAAATCTTTGAATAATTACTTATCAACAAAAGGTTTCAAGGAATTGTAATAAAATGAATTATAAAGTATGGTAACAAATTCGCGACCGCAACAAAATCAACTATGACAACAGTTAGCTAATATTCGACCTTGCTGCGTTTGCAGATCGGGATTTAGTAGCAAGCGATTGAACCTACAAATGAGGAGGATGTTAAAATGAAATACTTGTTAATAATATTAATGTGGTCAGGATACTGTGCACTTCATAGTTACCTGATAAGTATTGGATTCACATATCTGATGCATCGGTTGTTAAAGAAGTATTTTGCCTTTTACCGATTGTTCTATATTTTGATTTCATTGTTCTTACTTATTCCTTTAATAAATTATACGGGACAATTGGATGGTAAAGTAATTATCGTCTATGGTCACTACTTAAATATTTTAAGGCATATACTAATTTATGGGTCATTAATGATGTTCTTTTGGGCTTTTTTCTTTGATTATGATTCTTTATCATTTTTTGGAATACGCCAAATTCTAAACTTTGGTAAAACGAATGAGATAAAACCAATGAATGAAATTAAAAAAAGTGGCTTATTGGGAATGATGCGACATCCAATGTATCTTGCTCTGATCATTTATTTATGGTGTCAAACATCTAAGATGGCTGACATAATCGTAAATCTCGTGCTGACAGTTTATATTATTATAGGAACCTTCCTTGAGGAAAAAAAACTTGTTCTCGAATTTGGAGAAACATACATCCAATATCAAAAGGAAGTACCCATGATCGTTCCATTCACTAAAATCAAGGGAAAATAATTTCATCAATAATAGCATTATGAAAGAATATATATTTCAATTTGCGGTTATAATTTGCATTATCTGCAACC
>JBAXWR010000421.1:0-5115 GCA_037128295.1 Mariniphaga sp. | reverse complement strand
CTGCTGCATCAATGGGTGTGGCAGTAAATCCTGTCTTGACCGGTTTGCTTTCAATCGAATACTTGAATTCGGGAACAAATCGGGTCGTATCGTCGATTACCGGTAGGATGTTCACTTTATTTGCATTCGAAATGCTTGGCCTGTAAGCTTTTACCACTTCGACCTCCTGATTGAGTTTTGTTGTATCTTTCTGTGCAACAGTATATTCCATTGACAGCACAAAAAGCAAACTGATGAATAGAATTGAATGGTATATTTGTTTCATGATGATTGCTGTTTTACTTTTTTTTCGGTTTCGCTACTGTTGAAGGTGTTGCTTTTACATCGGCAGGTACCTGATTGGCCGCATCTTTTGCTTCCAACTCCTGAAGATATTGGGTCGCTTCTTCGATGATCCCATCCCCTTTTTGCTCATAGTTTTCGATTGTACTTTTCAGCGTGTGTGTCGCCTGAAAAAGATCGTTGTTCTTTTCGTAAACACGGGCCAACAGGATAAAACTCTTTGCTAACCAGTATTGATGTGGCGTGCTTTTTTCGATAAAATCCATCACCTCATTCTCAGCCTCCTTTAACTTATTAGCGGCAAAGTAGTTCTCACAAACCCTGTATTTGGATTCCGCACCTTCCAACGATTTCGTGTCGTTCGATAGTTTCCGCCACAAAGGAATTGCTTTTGCCGGGTCGTTCAATACCACATAAGCTTTCGCCGATTTAAAACAAGCTTCACGGTCAAGCTCGGCAGGAATCTTGTCCATGCTCCTGATTTTCCATCCAACTTTTGTTACCGCATCATAATCTTTCAATTCGTACTGGCAACGCAACCGGCCTGTCAACGAAAGAAGCATGTTGCTATTGTTGTTCGATACGGTTTCAAGACGTTCGTAATAACCCAAAGCATCTTTATAATCCTTTGCCTGATAAGCCAATCCGGAAGCATTGATCAAAGAGTTTTCGGTAAAAACGTTATCTGGCTGGGCCAAAACATATTCATAATCCAACAATGCCTCGTCGGGTATATTGTCTTTTAATTCACATTCGCCTTTGTAAAAATGGACGTTCAGGGCAAAATTCCCGGAAGGGAAATTGATAATGTAATTCCGCAATTCCTCTTTTGCCCGTAGGTCTTTGTTCATAAAGAGTTTCTCTGCTGCATAATAGGTCAGCGAATCCTGCTCATTTTCGGAAGGTGTGGCCGACTGTCCCAGTTTTTTCGTAAAGGCGATGTACTCACCTACTTTATTGGTTTCGACATAGTTGTTGCGGATCCCTCCAAGGGCACCTTTTGCATCGGCACTGTTCGGATAGTTTTCGACAACCTGTTTGTAATATTCGATCGACTTGTTGTAATCATTCCTGTTATAGGAAATTAACCCCAATTGGTTCAAAGCTTTTGGTTTATACGGACTTGCCGGGAATTTGGCGATCAGCGACTGATAAATGGCAACCGCTTTGTCATCGTCTTTTAACCGTTCCCACGATTTGCCAATCTCGAACATTGCATCGTCGATGTAATTGGATTGCGGAAACTGACTTTGCAATTTGTTCAGGTCACTGACTTTCTGGTCAAATTTTTGGATTAAACCCGAGCAGAACGCCTTCTGGAAAAGGGCATAATCGGCATCCGAACCACCGGAATCATAGGCTTTCTGATAGTTGACCAGGGCTTCATCGAATTTACTTCCGGCAAAGTAACAGTCGCCCAGACGGTTGTAGGCATCGGTAAAAGTCGGGGAGCTTTTGTCAGGCTTGCCATCGAAATACTTTGTAAACCAGGGTATTGCAAGCTCATATTGCTCCTTGTTGAAATAGGAATAGCCAATGTTGTAATTTGAAATCGGGTATTCCTTTAGTTTGGCAGCACCCTGAGTTCCCTGGAATTTTTTGTAGTCGGCAACGGCTTCTTCACTCTTTCCCAACCTGAAATTGGCATCACCACGCCAATAATAAGAAAGTGCCTTCAATTGTGTATTTTGATCCCCATATTCAAACGACTTATTGAACATCAGGATCGCATCCGAAAATTTCATGTCCCTGAAAAACTCAATCCCACGGTTCATCGCCACTTTCTGATAGGCTTTCTTGATTGCAGTACTTTTTACCTTTATCTTTTCGAGCGAAATCAGTGCGTCCTTGTAATTCCGTGTGGTCATAAAAACCTTCACAAGATAGTCGTAAGCCACATCGTTTTTTTCAGAATTCGGGTAATTGGCTATGTACTTGTCAAATGCCTTAATAGCCTCATTAAATGGAGAATAATCCAATTCATAAGTTATTTTGGCATATTGGAACAAGGCATCTTCTTTTATTTTAGGGTCAAAGTCCATTCCCGAAGCATTTTGAAAAGCCATCATCGCCCGCTGTTTGTCCCCTTTTTTGATGTAAAGCGCCGCCAGTTCATAATAGCCGTTTTGTGCAAGGGCATCTTTTCCCTTCATCGTCTTTTCCATGTTCAGGATCGCCTTGTCAAGCTGTCCTGCTTTATCGTAACAATATCCGGCCACGTAATATTGCAATGGAGTTACATCTTTGGTTTTCAGGTAAGTGTCGATATAAGGAATAGCCTGGTTGTACTGTTTTAACTGGTAATAGGAAACGCCAAGGATTTTTGACAATTCGATCTTGCGCTCTGAAGAGGCCTTTTCCATCAACGCAGGCGCAGCCTGAATCACTTGTTCGTATTTTTCCTGGGCAAAATAGATCTGTGCTTTGTAAAATGGGATGATCGGAGCGTATTGTGTTGAATTTTCGATTTTTTCAAATTCGCGCAATGCAGGATCATATTTGCCTTCCAGGTAACTGATATGCGCCCAGTAATATTTCGAAGCATCCGAAAAAGTCCCTGGCTTGTCCTTCAGTTCTGCAAAGAATACTTTGGCAATGTCTTTTTTACCTGCTTCGAGGTTGCAAAACCCGGACTTAAAGCCATACTCTTCCAACTCTTTGCCACCTAATGCATAACGGTCTATTTTCTTGTAGGAAACCAATGCCAGTTTGTATTGTTTCCGGTTGAAATCGGCATTTCCCAACCTAAACCATGCACTGTTGATTCTTGCCGAACCGGGGTGCTGCTCCACAAATGCCTCAAGTGCCCCTCTCCCATTTTGATTTCCCATTTCGAGATAACACACCGGAATATGGTAATCCGCTTCATCGGTAAAGATTGAACCGGGTTCTGCCATCTCCTGCAATTTCTGGAATTCGTGGATCGCCGAACCATATTTCCCGTTATTGAACAACTCCATCGCCGTTTGCAAAATGCGGTTACAATCTTCTGTGTTTGTGGCATTTTGAGAAAAGGCCGGAAATGCATATAAACATAAAATGATCAATACTTTAATTGCCTGAATTTTAATCTTCATAATCGTATCATCAAAGTTTCATTATTTGAACGCATAGTTAAACAAAATTTTCACAAAATCACTATTAAACAACTATTTGCTTTATCAAAATCGTTAAAAAGAATTAGTTTTGCCGTGAAGTGCTTTTACAAAAATAGACTTTTATAAAAACTTTTCGAATGTCGGAGCCAATCATAGAACTGAAAAAAGCAGATATTTATCAGCGTGAGGAAATTGTTTTAAAGGATATCAACCTGATTATCAACAAAGGGGAATTCCTCTACGTCATCGGTAAAGTGGGAAGCGGTAAATCAAGTTTGTTGAAAACTTTTTACAACGAATTGCCTTTGGTCACGGGGGAAGGTGTGGTTGCAGGGTATCAACTTGAAAAAATCAGGTCAAAGGATATCCCTTTTCTGAGGCGTAAACTGGGTATTGTATTTCAGGATTTTCAACTTTTGACCGACCGCACGGTTTACAAGAACTTTGAATTTGTCCTGAAAGCGACCGGGTGGAAGAATGAGAAGGCCATCAAAGAGCGGATCATTGAGGTATTGGATATTGTTGAGATGAGCCATTCTGAAAAACGGATGCCGCACCAGTTGTCTGGGGGAGAACAACAACGAGTTACCATTGCAAGGGCTTTGCTGAACAACCCGGAAATCATCCTTGCAGATGAACCGACAGGAAACCTTGACCCCGAAACGTCAGAAGCACTTTTGAGGGTCTTTATGGAGATCAACAAGGATGGGAAAACAATCGTAATGGCAACGCACGATTATCCGATTATCCAGAAGTTCCCTGCACGAAAAATCATCTGTGAAAATGGAATTGTGCGGGATATTATTGATAATAAAGATCTTATTGATTTTGAATCGCTGCTTGACGAAATAGAATCAAACGAACAATAATTATGAAAAAGCAAAACAGAAGTATTTTAATTACTGCCATCATCCTGATTGTAACAGTTGGTAATTACATGACAATCACTGAATCCAGTCATACCAGGGCAGTTGAATCACTGACTTGTTTCGTGATGGGAGCTTTAACAGGAATCCTGATCTTTCAGGTTGCCCAATTGCTTCGGGACCGAAAAAACAATCTTAATAAATAATTTATAAATAACAAATAATGAATACTTTACAAAAATTTGGACTCCTAATTTTTATATTGGCAACGCTATCATTCGCTCCGGTCAAAATAAAAAATCCCAAAGTTACTATTGATGAACTTAAGAAGCATGTGAGCTACCTCGCATCTGACAAATTAAAGGGGCGGCTTACCGGAAGTGAAGGGGATAGCCTTTCTGCCGAATACATCCGCAAGGAGTTGAAGGCAAGCGGACTTGTTCCTCTTTACAGCAATGGTTTTCAACGGTTCAGGGTTACCGACAAAATTATTTTGGGTCCTGCCAACGAAATGACAGTTAATGGAGCTAAATTAAAGGTAGAAGCTGATTTTGCCCCTTTCTCTTTTTCCGAGAACAACGCATTTAAAGGGGAAGTTGTTTTTGCAGGTTACGGGTTTTCAATCAACGAGGATAGCCTTAAATGGAACGATTATGACGGCATTGATGTTAAAGGTAAGATTGTGATGGTCTTAAGGGCAGATCCTGAAGTCGATAAAACAATGAGCCAATTTATCAGGTATAGCCGTGACCGTGATAAAGTATTGCAAGCCAAAGATTTAGGGGCTTCTGCTGTATTACTTGTCTCAGGGAAAATTTTTGATTCGGAGGACAAATTTGAAGGATTGGCAAAAGGGGAACAGTCAGTCG
>JBAXWR010000420.1:0-5131 GCA_037128295.1 Mariniphaga sp. | reverse complement strand
GCGCGTCCAAATCGGCTGTCGATGCTTTGGTGAAATCGCTCGCATTGGAATTGGGTGGTGCCGGCATCAGGGTGAACACCGTTGCCCCCGGATTGACGATCACTGATGCAACCAGTTGGATGCCAAAGGAACACCAGGAAATAGCCGCAAGCCATACAGCGTTGAAACGAAATGGTATGCCCGATGACATTGCCAAGGCCATCCTTTTTATGGCAAGTGATCTTTCCAGCCATATCACGGGGACCTATTTATCTGTAGATGGTGGGTCTGCAATGATCTAATATCTGGAATTTTGGAAAAGATGGGAAGTCGTATATTAAAGGATTGGATGACATTTTTTTAAGGAAATAATAAGAAGAAGGGGTTGCTAAATGTTGATAATTGCTGTAGTGTTTATTTCTGTTGCTTGTGTTTTATACACGATTGGTGTTTGGGCCGAGAAATTCCAGAAGCGGCTAAAAGTCTGGCACCTTCCGGTTTTCTGGGCAGGTTTGATTTGTGATACCATCGGGACAGGCGCAATGGGTATCATGTCGGGTTCGTTGATCCAGTTCAATTTTCATGGCCTCACCGGTTTACTAGCCATTGTTTTGATGTTGTTCCATGCAGTCTGGGCTACAATCGTCATTGTCAGGAAAAACGAAACTTTAATCCTGCAATTTCACAAATTCAGCCTGGTTGTGTGGCTGATCTGGCTTGTTCCAATGATAACGGGGATGATATTGGGATCCAGTGTATAGACTCATAATACCCTATGCATCTGCAACAAACCCTCAAGATTATGGATACCTTGGGGGTTTGTTTAATTCAAACATTTATAATTCAAATACTTATTAACCAGAAATTCAATGACTGTACAGATGCGAAAATGTATATTGTTAATTGCTGTTATAATTGGATCGGCAAAAATCCAAATGGCACAAAATTGTAATTGCGACCACACCATAACAATACAACAAACATCTGTAGATGGGAGCACTATCCATCCTGGCGATATTGTTTGTTTAGAGGCTGGCACCAGAAGTTTTTTAAGGCTTTATAATTTCCATGGAACAGTTGATCATCCAATCGTTTTCATCAACTGTGGGGGTGAGGTGATCATTCGGGACAACAATACGCAATATGGGATTTCAATTGAAAATTCAAGCTATTTACGTCTTACGGGAACCGGAAGCATAGGTGTCAAATACGGAGTACGAATACTGGAATGTACACATGATGGTGCGATGGGGATTGCTGTTGGTAGCCGAAGTACGAATTTTGAATTGGACCATATCGAAGTGGCCCACACCGGGTTTGCAGGTATTATGGCCAAAACAGATCCGCAATGTGACCTTTCAACCAACGGTGACAATTTTACCCAATACCAAACAATTATTCATGACAATTATGTTCATGATACTGGTGGGGAAGGCCTGTACATCGGACATTCTTTTTATGGTGGCATAACAAATAATTGTGATGGGCAGGATGTTACGTTGATTCCAGGCGTGCTAAAAGGTGTACGGATATATAACAATATGCTAGATAATATCGGTTGGGACGGACTGCAAGTCAGCAGTGCGACCGAAGATTGTGAAATTTATGGAAATAAGGTAACAAATTATGGCACTTCAGGTACATTCGCCCAGAACAGCGGGATACAAATAGGGGGTGGTACGACAGGTAAATGTTACAACAATTATATTGCCAACGGTTCCGGAAATGGAATGTCAATATTTGGCTTGGGAAACAACGATATTTACAACAACATCATTTTAAATTCAGGGACCTATTACTATAATGAATCTATTGGATCTATCTATGGGATATTCGTAGATGACCGGGCAACAATTCCGAATTCTTCGTTCAATTTCTACAACAATACGATTGTGAATTCCCGTAACGATGGGATCCGCTTTATGAGCATAATAAGCCTCAACAATAAATTTTACAACAACATCATCTTAAAACCGGGTTCATTAGGCTATTACAGCGAATATTCCAAGGAAACCAGCTACATCAATGTTGGTTCAGTTGATGGCGTAAGTTCTCTACAATCCAATAATTTTTTCTACAAAGATTTGTCAACCATACTTTTTGAGGATGCATTGAACGACAATTATAGATTGACAAAAAATTCCCCTGCTGTTGATGCGGGCAAGGACCTTGCTTCTTATGGCATCAACACTGACTTTGATTCCAATTCGCGCCCTAACGGAAAAAACTTTGATTTGGGGGCTTTTGAATATACACCGCCATGCAACGAAGTAACCGGAGGCACAGTTAATGGCACTAGCCCTGTGTTTTATGGTTCTCCAACCGGAACAATGACGCTTACAGGATATTCAGGTTCGGTGGTGAAGTGGCAGAAAATGAAAGGCACCGGTTCATGGATAGACATCAACAATCTGACTGATTCTTACAGTGAAACCCCTACATCAACAGGTACCTGGCAGTATCGTGCCGTAGTAAAGAGCGGAACATGTCCTGTGACCTATTCAGGTGCTTTCAGCCTTACCGTCTCACCCAACACCTATACCTGGAACGGAAATGCCCACGACAACAATTGGTTCACACCTGGCAACTGGGATTCAAATGCCATTCCTGACGAAAATGCCCATGCTATTGTTACCGCAAACACTTACAAACCCACCATTAACAATGTAACTCCAGCGCAATGCCGCGATCTTACCATACAAACAGGTGCTAAAGTGACCATTGGCACAGGTGGTGCATTGACCGTCAATGGCAACCTCACCAACAATGCCGGGGAAACAGGCCTTGTTATCGAATCCGGACAGTCAGAGATAGGTACGGGAACTGGCTCTCTGAAGATACTTGGTACATCTTCGGGTATAGCCACTGTACAGCGTTATATGGATCCGGATAACAAATGGCATCTGGTCTCTGCCCCTGTGATCCAAAATGTTAAATCATTTCTGGACAATAATTTGGACATCCCGATACTATCAGAGCCCTTAAGCCCGGTAACCTTTGGAATGAGGGACTACAATGCAATTGAAAACCAATGGAATAACTTCTTTAATGAGAATATCTCATCTGATTTTGGCATAGGGAAGGGCTATCTTCTCCGGTCAATGACTCCGATAACAAAAGTAATATCCTTTATAGGAATGTTGAATTCCGGGACAATCAACGTTTTATTGACAAAGACAGGTGCTGCTACCCAAGGCTGGAACCTAATTGGCAACCCATTTACTTCAGCGATTTGTATCAACAGTTCTTCGGGTACCGACAACTTCATAGGAATAAATGCCAGTGCTTTTGAGACCAACTTTGTCGGTATTTATATCTGGAACGATGCGGCATATAAATACGATATTATCAATTATGCTTCCCCTGCAGTTTATGCACAGTCGGGCCAAGGGTTCTTTGTGAAGGCTAAAACCGATGGCTTGGGGATTGTTTTCAACCCATCGATGCAGGTTCACCAGAACGCTGTTGCATTGAAATCCGGAACATTGGATGGTCCTCAAATTAAGCTGGTTGTTACAAACAACAACAAAACGGCTTCAACATTGATCAAGTTCATCGAAGGGACAACCAAAGGGTCAGATATTGGTTATGATGCGGGACTCTTCAAGTCGGAGCAGGGATTAAACCTCTATACCAAACTAGTCGAAGACAATGGCATCGAGTTCCAGTTGCAGTGCCTCCCACCAAACGGTTACGACAAAATGGTAATTCCAGTAGGTATAGACTCCAAATCCGGTGGCGAAATTGTCCTAAGTATCGAAACCGTCCAATTGGACCCAAATTGCAAGGTTATTCTGGAAGATAAACTAACTAACACATTCACAGATCTTTCCAATGGGAACTACAAAACTTCAGTTTTAGCCAATACTGTAGGTACTGGCAGGTTCTATCTTCACACAGGCGATATCACTAGCGGCCTCAAAGATCTGGTGCTGCCAGGTAAGTTAACTGTTTATACGAAAGAAAATACCGAAATCCGTGTAATTGGTGAAGTTGGCGACAAAGCAATTGCTACCTTGTTCAATGGTTTAGGCAAGGTGTTGTTAACCAAAAAGATGGATGCTGGAAACCTTAATATTATTGGGCTTCCTAACTTAAATACTGGCTTGTATATGCTGAACATCGATGATAAAGGTACGACTCAAACAATTAAAATCATAATCCGGTAATGGCCTGCCATTGAGTTGTCTCCACTTCGTAAAACCAGGACATTTTGTTGTGGTTTCATAGATGCAAAATATATTTACATTGATAACCGTTTTGTCCTCATTTGTGTATTAAAAATCGTATATTAGCAACCTTACAAAAGAATATTGGAAAACTTCAATAAAAATAAAGCACTACAGAAAAAAAATGGATTATTCGAACAAGTCTAAACATCAATTAATCAACGAGTTAGAACTCTTGCAAAAGGATTATGACACGCTGATGGAGATGAATACAAGAAAATCTGAACTTATCCTTCCTGAAGATAAGACTCTTTTTCATAGCCTTGTTGACAATTTACCACATCGGATCTTTATCAAAGACCTCAATTCAGTATATATTCTGTGTAATGAGATTTATGCCAGTGATTTGGGAATTACCCCTGATGAAATCGTTGGCAAGGATGATTTTGCCTTTCACCCTGAAAAGCTGGCCCTCGCCTATCGGTGCGATGATCAGGAAATAATCAGGACCGGTAAAAATAAAGTTTACAATGAGGAGTATATCATCAAAGGTCAGGAGCATTGGATACACATTACAAAATCTCCATTTTATAATAACGGAGAGATCATTGGTGTTCTGGGTATTTTCGAGGATTTTACAGAACACCGTAGAATTGAAGAACAATTGTACCTTAGTGAAAACAAATACCGATCAATCTTTGAGAATCTTCAGGATATCTATTACGAAATATCGCTTGATGGGATTTTATTGGAAATAAGTCCTTCAATTGAAATTATGACTCAAGGTCATTACATGCGTAAAAACCTGATTGGGAAATCCATAGTTGAATTTTATGCTGACAATTCCGCAAGAGAGATGTTCCTTAAGACATTGACTGAAAAGGAATTGATCAGGGATTATGAATTGTCATTTAATATAGAAGACGTCATTAAAGTAACCTGTTCAGTTGCTGCTAAGATTTACAAGGACAAGAAAGGGAAAC
>JBAXWR010000042.1:0-38438 GCA_037128295.1 Mariniphaga sp. | reverse complement strand
ACAAGGGTTTTTCGCAGTCACAAATCTCCCTGCCGATACTTTTCAGGTTTATGGGCTCAGCGACCTGGATAACAATCGAAAATTCACACCTGGAGCCGATTCAATCTCATTTATTGACAATCTGGTAATCCCTTCAGCTCTATTTCTTGCCGAAAGGGATACAGTAGTTACTGGTAATGACACACTTCTCATTTTTGGAAAAACCAAATTTTCGCCTGATCCGCTTTACCTTCTTCGGTTTGGGGAAGATTTCTTCGACCTGCGCCTCGACAAATCTGAACACCCCTCCCGAAAGGTTGTCAATCTTTTTTTCACGCAAAGTGTTGCCGATACCTTTAATATTGAGCCACTTAATTTTAAGCCTAAACCAGGTTGGAATTTTATTGAAAAGTCGATAAAATCCGATTCTATCCGGATTTGGCTTACCGATTCAACTGTTTACAACCGGGACACTTTAATCTTTAAACTCTCTTATCTTCAACAGGATAGTTTAAAAAATTTCTATACAAAAGACGATACCATCAAACTTTTCTTCACAGACGTATTACAACCTACAAAAAACAAGCGAAAAGAGAGGCGTAAAATTGAAAAAGAGGTCTTTTCTTTTCCGATAAATTCGAATGCCAAAGCAGGTTTCGATGTCTATAGAGATGTAACCCTCGAATCGCCGGAACCAATTTCACTCTTTGATAGTACAAAAATTTCACTCTTTGAGAAAGTAGATACACTATATAAACCAATATCCTACAATCTTAAAATAGACTCCCTATTCAAGCGCAGGTATCATTTGGCACATCAATGGAAATACGGAACAAATTATAAATTGGAGATCGATTCGGGAGCAATCAGAAATATTTACAACCTCGACTCGAAAAAACTAAAAGAAGAGTTTAAAACGAAGGAGGAAGATGCCTATGGCAAAATCATTCTGAATATCAAAAATATAACGATTCCTACTATTATTCAGCTTCTTGGAGATGAGAAAGATGAGAAAGTAATTCAGTCTGTCACAGTGTTAAAAGATGGGTTAGTTACTTTTAAGTTCCTCGAGCCAAGAAAATATTTGATAAAAGCCATCTTCGACAGAAATGGTAATGGTAAATGGGACTCGGGAGATTTAAAAAAGCGTATCCAACCGGAAGAGGTCATGTATTATCTTAGTGTTGTAAAGGTTAGGTCGAATTGGGACAACAAAGACAGTTGGACCTTGCCAACCCAACACAACTTTAACAAGAAGATTGTGGATGATGAATTGGAAGCCCAGAAACTAAAGGACAAACTAAAGAAAAAGAAGCGCACCAAGGCGTTTTAGATATTTGTAACGATAAGTAAAGTGGCAATATGGCATCGTTGACCCTTTGTTTAAAAGATGCCTCACGTAAAAACAAATAGTATGGCAAGTGTACGACGTTTAAAAAAAGAGATTGGATTGATGACCTCCCAGCTAATCGGTGATTGTATCGACGTTTTGGATACATTCGATGACAGGAAAGACCTTAATGTGTTATCAATCATTGAAGAGGCAGTTATACTGAACAATACCATGCTTGACCGTGCCAGCCATCCTGACGGCAAAGCCAATTCAGCTCTGGTAAAACAGCATTACCGTAAAATTAAAAGTGATTTTATTGTAGGTCTGGAAAGTACTTATGGGAAACTCGAAGGGTTAATTGCGAAATAATACCTATAGACCTTCAAGGTTTTCAAAACCTTGAAGGTCTTCTGTTTCTTATAAAACAAATAAATGTTGGATTAAGATTTTTATACCTATCCCAATCAGGATAATTCCCCCTAATAATTCAACTTTGGGTCCGAGTGAGCTACCCACATCCTTACCTATTTTAATGCCTAGCATCGCAAAGAAAAAAGTAACCGCACCGATAATCAGCGCACCTCCAAATATATTGCGCGTTGAAGCCAATGCATAGGTGAAACCAACCACCAAAGCATCTATACTTGTTGCAATTGAAAGGGTTACAATGTGTTTCCATGAATAGATATCGCTCATTCCACCTTCATCGTCACGTTTGAAGCTTTCCACAATCATTTTGCCACCCAGAAACATAAGAAGGATAAAGGCGATCCAATGGTCAAATCCTTCAACATATTCCTTTATTCCAGTCCCCATGAACCATCCCACAACGGGAAGCATTCCCTGAAAAAACGCAAAGGAAAAAGAGATCCTGGCAGCGTGGCGGAAAGAAATCTTCTGCTCAGCCAGGCCACAACCAATTGAAACGGCGAAACTATCCATCGACAAGCCAATGGCAAGAATAAAAACGGTTAAAATATCCATTCTGAATTTTGAGCTGCAAAGATAAAATTCTTCACCTGAGTTATAAAAAAAACCGGCAGGATTTCCCTGTCGGTTCTTAAAATGTTCAACCTGTCGGTTGATTTATATATTGGGGTTTATTGACTACATCATTCCACCCATACCACCACCCATTCCGCCCTGAGGCATCATAGCACCTTTTTCTTCTTTTTCGTCAACGATTACACACTCGGTTGTTAGGAACATACCTGCAATTGAAGCTGCATTTTCCAAAGCAACACGGGTTACTTTTGCCGGATCGATTACACCTGATTCAAATAGGTTCTGGTAAACATCGAGACGGGCATTGTAACCAAAATCAGCAGTTCCTTCTTTGATCTTTTGTACAATAACTGCACCTTCAAGACCTGCATTGAAAACAATCTGACGGGTTGGTTCTTCAATAGCACGTTTTACGATTTCGATACCTGTGGTTTCATCTTCGTTGTCGCCAACAAGACCTTCAAGAGCTGCAGTAGCACGGAGGTAAGCAACACCACCACCGGGAACAATACCTTCTTCAACAGCAGCACGGGTTGCATGAAGGGCATCATCAACGCGGGCTTTCTTCTCTTTCATTTCAACTTCGGAAGAAGCACCTACATAAAGAACGGCAACACCACCTGACAATTTAGCCAGACGCTCTTGCAATTTTTCACGATCGTAATCGGATGTTGTGGTTTCGATCTGCTTTTTGATCTGCGAAACACGTGAAGAGATATTGGAAGCATCACCGGCACCATTAACGATGGTTGTGGTTTCTTTATTCACAGTAACTTTTTCGGCACGACCCAACATATCAAGGGTTGTATCTTCTAGTTTCATCCCTTTTTCTTCAGTAATGACAACTGCGCCAGTAAGGATAGCTAAATCTTCGAGCATCTCTTTTCGACGATCTCCAAATCCAGGAGCCTTAACAGCACAAACTTTCAAACCGGCACGAAGACGGTTAACAACCAATGTGGCAAGAGCTTCACCTTCAATGTCTTCTGAGATAATCATCAAAGCATGACCTGATTGGTGAGTAGCTTCGAGGATCGGGACCAATTCTTTCATTGAACCAATTTTTTTGTCATGGATCAAAATGAAGGGATTTTCCATTTCGGTTGACATTTTTTCGGTATTGGTCACAAAATAGGGGGAGATATAACCACGGTCGAACTGCATCCCTTCTACAAGGTCAACATATGTATCGGTTCCTTTGGCTTCCTCAACGGTGATAACACCTTCTTTGTGAACTTTTTCCATAGCCTCAGCGATCAGTTTACCGATGCTTGCGTCGTTATTTGCAGCAATGCGGGCAACCTGTTCGATCTTGCTATAGTCATCTCCAACAGTAATAGCCTGACTTGCAATACTTTCTATAACCTTAAGAACAGCTTTGTCAATTCCGCGTTTTAGGTCCATTGGATTGGCACCAGCTGTGACGTTCTTTAACCCAACAGTGATAATTGATTGTGCAAGAACAGTTGCAGTGGTTGTACCATCACCAGCATCGTCGCCAGTTTTTGAAGCAACTTCTTTAACAAGGTGTGCACCCATATTTTCAAATGGGTCGGAAAGTTCGATCTCTTTTGCAACTGTAACACCGTCTTTGGTTACCAATGGGGCGCCAAATTTCTTTTCGATAATTACGTTGCGGCCTTTTGGCCCTAAGGTTACTTTTACAGCGTTAGCCAATTTGTCAACCCCTTTTTTGAGCCTTTCGCGGGCATCGATATTAAATTGAATCTCTTTTGCCATTTTTCAATGTTTTTAAATAATTGTAATAATCAATAAATTAATCAGTTAACTAAGCGATGAAAAGAACGTCAGATTGTGAAATCAGAAGATAGTCGTTGCCTTCGATTGTCAATTCGGTTCCTGAATACTTTCCGTAGAAAACGGTATCACCAACCTTTACTTCAACTGTTTCGTCTTTTTTTGCAATTCCTACAAGAACAACTGTACCTGCTAAGGGTTTTTCTTTCGCTGAGTCAGGGATGATGATACCACCTGCTGTTTTTGTAACTGCTTGCTTCGGCTCTACCAATACTTTGCCGGCAAGGATCTTTCCTTTAAGTTCTGCCATTTCGAATTTTATTTATAATTAGACAATAATTTTATGATTGTAGCGCAAACCTATCAGAAAATATGCCAGAAATGGAATTGACCTATTTTGACCCTTCGACAGGACATTTTTGCATAAGAAAAATATGACCCAAAATTCAGAGTACTTGCATCGTATTGTATAATAGGTATTTAGTCTCATTATTTGACTGACATGTTACTCTGACAACATGGCATTATCTAATTTTGTGAACCATTGGATAACCAGTTTTATTGGAGTTATAATATTACCTTAACAAACAACAAAATACTTACAAAATGAACTTTCCCATAGAGACATTCCAACTTTAAAGAGGCGATCTTAAATTCGAGGGGGACAGGATTACGATTACAGACAATGCCCAAAAGAAAAGACGATTTACACTTTTTATTTCAGGTAAAAAAAAGGTATAACCTCGAATTTCTTGATATTAAACTAAAAAACAACCGGATCAGGCTCGTTTCCCAAATTGACAAAATGGGAGAACTCAAAGAATATATTGGAAATCAATTAAACTTGCCAAAATCAGGAGCGGTTACTTTGCCTTCATAACACTCAAAGAATCAAACCCACCCAAAATAAAAGGACTTTGCATTGCTATCCAAACACAATGCAAAGTCCTGTATATCAATCTATAAATTATTTACAAACTCCAGCCACTGCGATATTCGGTTTTCAGAAATTTATCCGCTTCGGGGAAGTTCGGGAAACCAAATTTTTCGGAATCCCAGAGCAGCGATTGGCCGCTTAATTTTTCCTTGAGGTCGTTACGGATTGCAATATTGCCCAATAAAACGGTTTCGGTGAGTGGACCAGCCCAATCAAAATTGGAACCACCGGGAAGACCACCTTTACAGGCGCGAATCCACTCCTCTTCGTGACCAGGCGAAGATTGAAGATAGGGTACTGGCGCTTTGTAAGAATCACGCAATGATTTTGGGATGATCTTGTCATCGAGGATCTTTCCCTTGTCACCAACATACAATGTACCACCTGGTCCCATCTGCATCCCTTCGTCCAATTCGGGAATCCGCATGGGGCGTAGTCCACCGTCATACCAGGTAAGGGTTACAGGTGGCATATTTTCACGTGCCGGAAATTCATAGCGGACCATAGAACCAGAAGGATAAGTCTCGCCGTTTACGAGGGTCGAAACTGCCTGGAGACTTGTTGGATATTTAAGCTTTAATGCACGGAAAATAGGATCCAAAGAATGGCAGCCAATGTCGCCAAGGGCACCTGTTCCAAGATCCCACCAACCACGCCATTTAAATGGGTGATATGCAGGATTGTATGGCCTCATTGGCGCAGGTCCTATAAAAAGATCCCAATCCAATGTTGCCGGAACGGGGGGTGTTGCTTCAGGACGGGCAACGCCCTGTGGCCAGTAGGTTTTGAAGAGGCCATTGTTTGGGCGGTCGGTCCAGACATGTACTTCACGGATCGGGCCGATCACACCGTCCCAGATCATTTCCCTCAATCGCCGGGGGCCTTCACCCGCCTGTCCCTGGTTTCCCATTTGTGTAGCGACCTTATATTTTTTGGCAGCTTCAGTTAAAACCCTGGCCTCATGGACTGTATGCGTCAATGGTTTTTGGGTATAGACATGTTTGCCACGTTTCATGGATTCGAGGCTGATGATGGCGTGGGTATGGTCGGGTGTGGCAATGATCACACCATCAATATCCTTCTGGGTGTCGAGCATGATCCTGAAATCTTTGTATTGCTTTGCTTTGGGATAGGTCTTAAACACTTTTGCGCTGGCTTCTCCCCAGTCAACATCACAAAGTGCAACGATGTTTTCTGTCTTTGCCACATTGGCCAGATTTCCCCTCCCCATCCCTGCAATACCAACACCGGCAAGGTTTAGTTTGTCACTTGGGGCAGTGTGCCCCAGACCTGAAACAGCAAATGCAGGAACGATTGTGAAACCTGCTGTTGCAAGGGTCGAACTTTGAACGAATTCTCTGCGATTGATCGGTTTTAAAATGCTGTCATCCATGATTTTAGTTTTAGTGTGATTTTTACTTCCGGTAATCTATCCCACAAATTTAATCAATTTTAGGTACAGATAAAACTTGTTTTCGTTGGATCAAAAATTCTTTTAATTTTTCATAATCCACATCCTGAACTGCTTGCTTGTTATCAATTGCAATAGACGCTGCAACAGCGGCAGACTGGCCTATAATCATAAAAACAGGTTCCATCCGTATTGAACCATAAGCGATATGACTCGATGACAGGCAAACCGGTACGATTAAATTGGTGCAATCCTCCTTTTTCGGAACCAGTGCACCGTATGAAATCGCATAAGGATGTTTTGGGCCAATGCCAACATCACCTTCATTCTGGACAAAACCTTCAGCAGTCACATATCGTTGGATGTTGTGCGAATCCATTGCATATGAACCCATTCCTACTGGGTGAGGCACATCCCGTTTGGCCAATACGTCGTTTTCACTGCTTACCGAAATACCTACCATCCGCCTGGCTTCGCGGATGTACAATTGCCTCGACCAATTCCCATTGTCTGCAAATTCGTCTTTTGCCAAACCCCACTTGTTCATTTCTTCCCTAACATCCGTAGGAACACGTGGATCATTCGAAACAAAATAGAGCAGCCCTTTCTGGTAGTCTTCATGTTCTTTGACGATTTCCTTCCGACGTTCGTAGGAGGCATTGGGGTAGTCGTAGTTCATCCCAATGAAATCGCTGCTGAATGGGCCATGATTATTGGTATCCGTCTTTCGATTGGGAATCATATCGAACTTTTCGAACCACTCCCGCCATCCAGAATCGAAAACACGTCCTAACAATTCATATTTAGAGGGGTCATAATTTACCGGCTTTGGAAAAGGGACCCGGTTATCGGGATTATTGCTCATGCACAAACGGAAGCAGTAGGCCTGTATTTTATTGTCGCCTGTACAATTTGGGGCAATTGGTTCCTTGGATATACCATACAAAAGGCCACTTTCAGGTTTGCCCGGAATCTTATAAGGGTCGATGTTGCTTTTGAAGTAATGACCGTGGTGTTTTACATTGGCTTGAACACCATTCCAGGTTTCATCGTAAACAGTACATGCCTCACGACCAACATGATACGAAACACCAGCAGCGGCCATTAAGTCGCCTTCGTAAGTGGCATCGATAAATACCTTTCCTGAGAATGTTTTTCCTGATAAGGTTTTAAACGACATGATTTTGCCTTTTTCCTTAACCAACCCCTTCGTTCTGTCGAGCCATTCGTTGCGCAAAACAGTGATATTGTTTTCCCGGATAAAATCTTCAAAGACCTGCTCTGCAACATGTGGCTCGAAAATCCACATCGTCCGATTTTCGCCATCCATGGCAATGGTTCCCTGACCTTTGTTGCCATATTCCGATTTTTTCTGCCAATTCCAGGCCGATGAATCGTTGTAGTGCAACCACACACGATGGTAAAATTCACGTGAAAGTCCACCAATGGTTGATTTGTTCCCGGTATCTGTATAACCCAATCCACCTGATGAAAGCCCACCCATGTGCGAATCGGGCGAAACCACCAAAACTGATTTTCCAGACTGGATAGATTCGACTGCTGCTATGACTGCTGAAGATGTTCCGCCATAAACGATAATGTCTGCAGAATATTGGTCCTTTGTAGATTTGGGGGAATTGCAACCGGCAAATAGAAATAGTGAAATAGCCAAAACACAAGAAAAAGATAATCTTTTTGCTGTCAACATTAATTTACTCATATATAATAGATTGTATGTTTTTTATTGTTTCTTGTATTTCGGGTGGTTGGCTCCAAATTGGACCGATTCTTTCTGAATCACCAGTTTCGCATCTTTAACCCAGTTTTCGCCACGCTCAGTCAGGTGGGCTACCATCTTTTTCCGCCAGATGATCAACAATTTTTCATTTTCTTTGGAAAGGGCCAGATCAATCAATTCGCTACTGTCATTTTGAAGGTTGAACAATTGTTCCTGACCGGTCAAAGTGAAATAGATGTATTTGTATTTGCCATCCGTAAGTGCAGTCCAGGCATTTTCCTTTTCGTAGATCTGTGAATGTTCCAGGTCCAGGGCTTTCCTCCATTTTTCCCTTTAAGGATATCAAGCATACTCGCTCCATCCATCACGGATGGTTTTGGTATCCCGGCACCATCCAGAAATGTGGGTAATACGTCACGTAGCTCAACCAATTCATTCCTGATCAGACCTCTTTTCGTTCTCAAATCCAGACTTTCGGGCCATCGGATGATCATTGGAATGCGTGCGGATCCTTCATAGGGCCTGCATTTTCGCCACAAGTAATGGTCGCCAAGCATGTCACCGTGGTCTGAAGTAAAAAGGATCAGGGTATTCTCAAGTTCACCTCGTTCTTTAAGTGCGTCCAGCACCCTTCCCAATTGCTCATCCATAAACGAAATGGCCGCATAATAGGACCGCCGCGAATTGACAATTTCTGATTCCGGAAAGTTGCCGAAGGTCGCTGCATTGTTGGTCTGAAGCGATCCTTTCGAGTCGCCATATTTCTGTTGAGCCCAATCCCCGATAACCGGAAGTGGAATCTCAACATCTTTGAAAGCATTGTTCCATCTTTCAGGCGGATCGTATGGTGTATGCGGACGTTGAAAGGAGACCTTCAATAGCCAAGGTTCACTGCCTTTAAAGGTTTTCAAAAAATTGATCGCCCGATCGGCTGTCCAGTGTGTGGCATGTAGGGAATCGGCATATGGGAATAATATTCCACCTCTTTGGTCATTGTAACCAAGTCCTGACCCATTAATATCTTTACCTGGCGCATTCTTTTCGAACCAGAGTGCATAATCGCATTTTTCACTCCCTTTAATTGTGGTGTACCATCCTTCTTCCAATTCAACAGTTTGATAACCATGGGTATTCCTCATAGGCGTAAAATGGTTTTTCCCCACTGCATGGGTTCTGTATCCTGCTGCTGTAAACATAGCCGGACCTTCAAAGGGATAGGAAGCGATATTATTGTATCCAAGCTGACCGCTCCGCCAGGGACTCATACCCGTCAGTAAACCAGTACGCGCAGGGAGGCACGAGGGAACCGAACTATAAGCTTTGGTGAACAAAACGCCTTCGTGTGCCAGTTTGTCCAAATTAGGCGTTTTGACCCAATCTGCTCCTGAAGCCCCTATACAATCACCACGGTGCTGGTCGCTCATCAAAAAAAGGATGTTCATCCGCTTGTAGCTGTTTTCGGGAGATCTTCCCACAACAGGGGTACAACAACAATTTCCTGAAAACAATCCAACACTACTAATCATCAGTAGTTTCGGTAAGAAAAGAGGGTACTGGTAAACATTCTTCCTGACAGAGTGCATGATGAAAATACTGAGGATTATTATGATTGTCTGATTATGAATTGGATACTAATTTTTCCCAAAATAATAAATACCCATTGTATCGAGGATTTTCAATTTAGAGTCTAACCTGGCTTTAAAATCGCCCCAATCTTTCCGATCATTTTGTGTCCAACCAACTTCGGCCAATGCCAGCAAGCGGGGGAACAACTGCCGATCTATCCGTGGTGCAGTGCGGTCAAGGTGCGACCAGAAATTGGCCTGAACTCCCAGGATGTTCTTATTGTCATTTGGTTGATTCTTGTTAAATACCGGATTAAAAGCGTACATCTTTTCAGTCGATATCTTTTCGTAGGTGTAATCAAAGTAACAATGCGATGTTGGGGTCATGACAATGTCGTTTTCAATCGATGGTATCTTTTGGGCCACAGATTTGTCCCAGCTCCGCCAATACATAACCGTTGCACTTTTGCTCAATCCACCATCCATAATTTCGTCCCAACCGATCAGCTTTTTTCCCTTGCTGTTCAGGTATTTTTCTATCCGTTTGACAAACCAGCTTTGCAGTTCGTTTTCATCTTTCAATCCAAGATCCTTAATTCTTTTCTGACATTTTTCACAAGTTTTCCAATGAGCTTTGGGTGCTTCATCACCTCCAATATGGACATACTGGGATGGAAAAAGGGTGGTGATTTCATCGAGTATGTTTTCGAGAAATACAAAAGTCTGGTCCTTCCCGGCACAAAAAATCTCATTGTGGATGCCAGCACCTCTGGTCCAGGGATGGATTATGGCTGTATCACCTTTGCAGGATAGCTGTGGCAAAGCAGCAAATACTTCGTATGAATGTCCCGGCATCTCAATTTCGGGTACGATTTCAACGTTGCGGTCTGCTGCAAATCCGATGATCTCTTTCATATCCTCCTGTGAATAAAAGCCTTGATATTCTTCCGGCTCATTGTAAGATGGATGGAACCTGGAGGCAATCCTGGTCAGTTCAGGATACTTTTTGATTTCGATCCGCCACCCCTGATCGTCAGTGAGGTGCATATGAAGCACATTCATTTTGAAAAACGACAGGACTTCAATGTACTTTTTCACCTCCTCCTTTGAAATAAAAGTCCGGCTGCAATCGAGCATCAAACCCCGCCATTTGAAACGAGGGTTATCTTCTATACTCAAACACGGAAGTTCCCAGGCGACCCCATTTACCATTGAAGACCGGTGAATTTGTTCCGGTAACAATTGACGTATCGTTTGAATTCCCCAGAAAATACCCTTTTCGCTAAATGCTGATAGGATGATTTTTGCAGGTGTGACATTCAATTGATATCCTTCCTCACCAAGGTTTTTCAGACTTTTGTCGACCCTGAATTCAATTTCATTTTTCCCTCTGGGTTTTGAAATAATTGTCAAATCGTATCCCAATGCTGGAGCGATATAATTTCTCAATTGAAGTGCCCTCTTTTTCAAAACCTCAGGGGCAGCTAGGTTAGTGGCAGATGAGATCGTGAACACTCCCTTTTCTTCAAGGATCGATATAGGCTTTGGAATCACCCTGACGGTTGTTTGCGCTGAAACGAAAACCGTCAGGGATATTAAAATTTGCAGAAGGAGAACAATCCGTTTCATTTTAATTGATCTTTTCGATCCTGGCAACCCAACCGCCACCAGGAGCCATATGGATATTCAGTTTGTTTGTTGAAGAAATTTTGATCACTTCCTTTTTATAATCGGTCGCTTCACGGTCTGCGTTGACGCCATCCCTAAAGATGGTTGCCTGATAGTTGCCTGCTCCAAGGAATGAAAAATCCAGAGACAGGTCGCGTGGAGTCCAGTTTGTCATCGCACCAACAAACCATGAATCCCCTTTTTTGCGGGCAATTGCAGCATATTCGCCAACTTTTCCATCCATTGCAACCGTTTCGTCAAATGTATAGGGGATTCTGAGAATAAAATCGGTGCTTTCCTGCTCTTTCATATACATTGTAGGACTATCTGCAAGTATCTGAATCGGAGCTTCATACACAACATACATGGCCAATTGCTGGCAACGTGTGCCCTGACTCATGGGTGCTGCATCAACAGGATGGTAATTTTTTTTGATTGCATTGCGCATGGCTCCAGGGGTATAATCCATTGGACCGGCCATCATACGGATAAATGGGATACTTACCGCATACCTTGGTTGATCCTCTACTGCCCATTTGTAATTTTCCAATCCTTTAACACCTTCATAACCAACCACATTTGGATAAGTCCTTTGCAACCCTGTAGGTTTTGAAACTCCATGATAATCAACAAGTAAATGATTCTCCGCCGCATTTTTGGCGATTTCATAGCATGATGCAATTGCCACCTGATCGTCACGGTCGATAAAATCTATCTTAAACCCTTTGATCCCCATTTTTGAATAAAGGGGAAAAACTTTGTCCATTTGACGGGTTATATCCAGCCAGGTTGCCCAGAGGATAACGTCAACCCCCTTTTGCTTTCCATAAATCACAATTTCCTCAAGATTAATATCGGGGACGATTTTCAACAGGTCATTTTTAACCGACCAACCCTCGTCCATAACGATATAGCCAATTTTGTTGGTAGCAGCAAAATCGATATAGTACTTATAGGTTTTTGTGTTGATGCCAGCTTTGAAATCTACATTGGTAATGTTCCAGTTGTTCCACCAATCCCAGGCAACTGCGCCAGGTTTGATCCATGAAATATTGGTTAATCTGGATGGGGATGCCAATTTTTGCACCATATCGTTGTTCAGCAACTCTTTGTCTTGCTCACTGATTACAATGGCACGCCACGGGAAATTACGGGTCCCATTGGTTTTTGCGATATAGTTTGCCCGTCTGGTTGGGATCAGATTCCGTACGACTTGTTTGGCCTCCACTGGACAAGGTGCATATACCCCCAGAAATCCTTTATTGGTCTGATTGATATGTAGAAACATCCCAGGATAATCTTCAAGATCAGCTTCAAGAATGACTGCCTTTTTATTATTTCCAAGATCGACAAGTAATGGAAGGAAAGCAAGGGAGTCAACAGAAAATTTAGAAATAGTTGTTTCCCGATAAAGAGATTCAAAAGATGTATTGAAGATTTCACCGTCACGGTAATCCCACATATAAGGGATAAATGCCTTATGATCAGCCGTGAAATTGAAATTTGCCTCCTCGCTTTTGACGATGATCTCTCCCTTTTTCTTTGTTGTAAACCGGTATGCAACACCATCGTTGTATGCCCTGAATATCACACTAAAATCATCTTTGAAATTGATGGTCAACTGATTATATTGATCCGGGATGTTCAGTTTCTTGTAATTGATGGCCGCAATCACCTGCTCGACTTGTTCAGTTTTTGTTGAAGCTATTTTCCCAAAATCACCAATACATTCATTGTCACCCAAATTCATTGAAATAGCAGATGCGGCAATTACCTGCTGACCCTTATGTTGCAGGGACCAAAGTAGTTTACCCCCAACTTCGACATGTAATGTTATGGCATTATCCGGGGATTTTAAATCAAATCCCTTGCTCTTCTGTGCGTTAAGTATCGTCGAACCCATAAAGAGCAGGACAATCAATGCGACTAATTTTTTTCTCATAATTAAAAATACTGGTTTTGTGAATCGTCTGTTTTAATCAACAGTTTTTGGATTATTTAATGATTTATGCGTAATAATTTGTAATACAGATTCTTTAAGATCTTGGGATGTAGCCGTAAAGCGGATAACTCCATTTTTTCTTGTCGATTTAATAACAGCCAGGGCCAACCCATTGAAGACGTTCCGCTGTTTGCTTTGCATCTGAGTTTTATCCTGGGGATTGCCATTGTCTGTTCCTCCAAGAACCCCTTCCCCCTCAATATTAAATTCGATCAGATTGTCTGCATCGGGAACCACCAACCCATTCTCATCAATGACCTCAACCTTAATATTTGCAATATCCTGTGAATCAGCAGTTATTTTACTCCGATCTGGTGTTAGCCTGATCCCAACTGGCTTGGATGTTGAACGAATTTCCTCAGTTACCACAACTCCTCCTTTTTTCCCGACAACCTTAAGGGTTCCGGGTTCGTAAGGAACATCCCAGCTTAAATGCAAATCGGAAGTCGTAGCAGGAACAAATGGCTTTGCAAATGTATTCCATGAGGTAGAACTTCCTTGTTGTGGGAAAACTGCCGATTTTATCCCAAATGATTTTTCATTCAGGAAAAGTTCAACACTGTCGCAATTGGAGTAGGCGATCACCTGGATAACCTTACCCTCATTTCCATTCCAGTTCCAATGCGGGAAAAGATGAACCATCGGCTTTTTCGTCCACTGGCTTTGATAAAAATAATAGCCGTCTTTCGGAAAACCACAAAGGTCGATCACCCCTGAACTTGCACTCTTCGCTGGCCATCTTGCTTCACCCAGATAATCGATGCCTGTCCACATAAAATCACCGATCACATAATCGTTTACCGCTGTGAACTTCCACAACTGTTCTGCCGGGATCATGGCAGTCCGGTAGTCCCTTGTTCTGCCGGGACGTCCTGGGATTTGTTCTGGTTTTAGCGAATATTGACCTCTGATTCCAGGAACGGAAGTATTTTCGGTCCCAATCATTTTCCAGTTCGGGTGGTCATGCCGGTCGATGCTGTAATACAACTCCCTGCGATCGTGCCACCTATCCACATAGTTATAACCTACAATATCCTGAAGTTCAAGGAAAGGGAGTTTCGCCGGGCCATCACCTGCGGCAATCCTATCATTTGCCTGGGTTACCGGGCGTGTCGGATCTTCTTTGTGAAAGGTTTCCATAAGTTTTCGCAGAGTTTCACTCCCTTCCACTTTGACCTGATCGGGAACTTCATTACCAGCACTCCATAATACGATGGAAGGGTGGTTCCGGTCGCGATGGATCATCGAAACCAGATCAGCTTGTGAATTTTTTTCAAAATAAATATGATAGCCATACTCAGGGGCTTTCCGCTCTAACCATTCATCGAAAATTTCGTCCATCACAAGGAAACCCATTTTATCGCAAAGGTCAAGAAACTCGGGTGCCGGTGGATTATGGGATGTGCGGATGGCATTGCAACCCATCTCTTTTAACAATTGCAACCGACGTAACCAGGCTTGATCAGGTACTGCAGCCCCAAGACAACCTGCATCGTGGTGCAAACAGACTCCTTTCATCTTAACATGCTGTTCATTAAGCAGAAAACCTTTATCTTTATCATATTCGATTTTGCGGATCCCAAATGTTGAAACTGTTTGGTCAATTTCCTTGGTCCCATCTAAAAGGGTAGAACTTAAAGTATATATAATAGGATTTTCGATGGACCAAAGAACCGGAGAAGACACTTTAATCGTTTGTTCCGATACCACCTTACCAGTAGGTTCAACTGAAACAGGAGTATCAACTTGTACGATTTCTTTGCCCGATGCATCCTTGATGACCGAATGTAAAAGGATCTTTTTAGATACAGAAAGTTTGTTTTCGACAGAAGTTTCGACCCGAATTGTTGCCGAAGTTGAATCAACCTGTGGCGTAGTGATATATGTGCCCCATTGTGGGATATGCACCGGACCTGTAATCGTCAGCCAAACATGGCGGTAAATTCCTGAACCTGAATACCAACGGCTATTGGGTTGGGCTGAATTATCGACCCTTACGGCAATTGTATTTGCCCCTTTTTTAATGTATTGGGTGAGATCGTAGGAGAAACTCGTGTAGCCATAAGGATGTTTTCCCAAGTGTTGCCCGTTGATCCAGACATCGCTCTTCATATAAACACCATCAAATTCGATTTGAAATTGCTGATTTTTTGCAATATCCGAAAGGTTAAAATGCCTGCGGTACCACCCGATACCAGAAGGGAGGTAACCTCCTGAACCTTTTGTAGCTGCATCTTCCTTAAATTCCCCTTCTATGCTCCAGTCGTGTGGGAGATTGAGAGTCCGCCATTTGGCATCGTCAAAACCAACTTTTTCTGCCTCTTTCACATCCGACTGGACAAATTTCCAGTTGTAATCCATCAGCAAACGCTGGCGGGGTTGGGGTGTGGAAGAACGGGCTGAAAGGTAAAGCACATTTATTAGGATTATGAAAATAGTAAGAGAATTGAATTTCATCGTTTAAACAACTTAAATTTATAATTTCTTATATATCAATTCAATACCTTTCCCATTTTTTGGATCGATGTTCCGGGAATATTTCCTTGAAAGGTCGTTGTCCCAATGTTCAAAAACTCCCAGACTATTGAGCACTTTCCCGTTTTGCATGTACTTGGTTCCTGATGGGGGATTATTGGCTGAAGCCATCTCTTTCAGATACTCATCGGCATTTTCACGAAGCAGTATCCTCGAATGGCCGTCTTTGTCAATGTTATTTTTGATCTGCGAATTGTAAATGTCGAGACCAACACAATCGAGGGCCACACCATCCAAAGATGTGAGGATACTGGCTGGCCATGAGGTGTTTTCATAAGGTTCAACGGCATTATTGAAAGGTGGGTTTGGAAAATGGATCGGGTAAGTCTTCCATTTCCGGCCACAATACAACCCATCTAGTAAATAGAGGATTGTTTTCTCCCCAAGATTGGGTGAAGCGGCCATGTCAACCATGGGAGAATAGACATTTTTTAGTCCTTCCTGGTTGGTGTTGATAGCGGCATGTAATTCTGGCGTTCCCTCAATAGACCCAAAATGGTTTTTGCCACACATCGAAATCCCGGTTTGTCCTTCGTCCCCATCTTCCATATTGTTATATGGATAGGAATGGGATTTCAGCATAGCCATGTTAATCAGATAAGTAGCATCGAAAACCTGTTTTGGAATATTGCGAGCTTTGTCATATTTACCGTTGGAATAGGTGATGCCCTGAACCCAGACGGCTTTTTCGAGACCGCGGTGGTCGCCATAACCCGGATTGACAGGTTGTGTGTCCTTTGCATCCGAACCTTGTACAAAACGGATATCCTTAAACTCGCCCCAAACTTTTGTAAGCAGGTAGTGGGGAATATAACGGCGTACATCATAAACTACAATGTCTTTTGGGGATACACCTGCGTTGTTGACGAGGGAACGGATCATCGCCAGAATCAGTTGCGGTGATTCGTCGGTCCAATTGTCGTTTTTTACAGGGCCATAGGTGTTGTTGAAATTTGGCTTCAGAGCAATAATCTCTCCAGCTTTGTATCCAATGTTCTTTAAGCCGCGCACTTTTTCGTTATGGAATTTGAAAATTTCACTCCAGGCTTTTTGACTGTTTTTGGTGCCGGTCAACTGTTCCAGGTTTGATTCGAGCATCGTTTCAACCCTTGGCTGGTCTGTATTCACATCAAGCCAATATTGGTCAGATTCCGATTTCCAGTTTCCTTTCCATTTGGTTGCTTTCGGGTCGTGTGCCCAAACTACCCTTCCAGGGAAAATGCCTTTGGCGATACCTATTGGCTCGTTTGATTTTCCTGGAGAATAATTATAGTTTGTCGCTTTTTCAACATTCAATGCATTGGAATCTGAAGAGTTCACTATTACTGTCCACATCGCGAAACTTCCTAAAACAAGAAGAACCAAGTTGTAGCCTACCCATTTATGTGACACAAATGATGATTTAATTTTATTGATCAAAGGCCTGAGTGCAAAAAGGCCGACCAACCAAAGTACAAATCCGGATGCTAATGGAAAGGCGGCTTGCTGACAGGGGTAAGATGCCCTTGATGGTTTGGGGATTACCCTGATTAAGAACCAGATAGTAGCAGTAAACCCTATAAGAACAATGCCTAATTTGCCCCAATACCTGAGAATGAAATCGGATGCATTTCTGAAGTTAGTGCGACCTGTTTGCGATTTGTTTTCCATGATAAAGTTTGTTGATGGTTATATCGGCCAAAGCTAACCATAAAATTCCATCTATGATAGCAGCACCTAAAATAAGCAGTTGGGGTATTGAGAATTTTACATTTTTGTAAGTTGCATTTTTGTAAGTTGCATTTTTGTAAGTTACATTTTTGTAAGTTACATTTTTGTAAGTTACAAAAACAAAACCTATATTTGTACAAAAATATGACATATGGGAACTTCACCTTTTGTTTTCGGGAAACTGGCTACAACAATCGATTTTACAGACCGTGAGAACGAGGCAGACCATCTTGCATCCAATTTCAGGTCATTGATCAATACAATCCTTATCTCACCGCGACGGTGGGGGAAAACATCGCTGGTGAATCAAGTATCCGAAATGCTTGTTCGTCAGGAACCTGAAATAAAGATCTGTCACATCGATTTGTTCAATGTCAGGACAGAGGAGGAGTTCTACATTGAGCTTGCTACCCAGATATTGAAATCAACTTCATCAAAATGGGAGGAGCTGACCCAAAATGCCAAAGAGTTCTTATCGAAGCTTTTGCCAAAAATTGCCTTCTCTCCGGTCGATCAAAGTGAGATATCATTTGGGATTAGTTGGAATGAGTTGAAAAAGAACCCAAACGATATTCTGGACTTGGCAGAAACAATAGCTGTTGCACGGAAATTTAAAATTGTTGTATGTATTGATGAATTTCAAAGCATTGGCGATTATAAAAATCCGGTTGCGTTTCAGAAAAAGTTGAGATCGCATTGGCAAAGGCATACCCATGCAGCCTATTGTCTTTATGGAAGTAAACGTCACATGTTGCTTGATGTATTTACGAACCCTTCGATGCCATTTTACAAATTTGGGGATCTGATTTTTCTGGAAAAGATTAAAACCGAAGATTGGATGGAATTTATCAAAAGGAGATTTTCAGAAACCGGAAAAGAGATAAATGACACAGATGCAACGAGAATCGCAGACCTGGCAGAAAACCACTCCTATTATGTCCAGCAAATTGCACAGCAGACATGGCTCAGAACTGAAAATTTATGTACTTCTGAAATTGTCGAAGCCGCTCATCAGGGAATCATTAACCAACTTGGCTTGTTGTTCACCAATATTACCGAATCGTTATCTAACAAGCAATTGGGTCTTTTGAAAGCGATTATTTCAGGTGAAAAGCAATTAAGTTCGCAAAGTACGATCCAGAATTACAATTTGGGGACTTCTGCCAATGTACTGAGGCTCAAGCAATCGCTTCTAGGTCGTGAAATTATTGATATAAATGCGGATCAGATTGATTTACAGGATCCTATGTATAAATACTGGCTCAGGGTGTGCTATTTTAAACTAAGGCTGTGAGCCAGTTTAACGTTAGGAATTCAAATCTCAACTAAGCATGTTGTTTACCGAGCCAGAAACGATTCCAATTTTCCTTCGAATTGTACAAGGCCATGGTAACATATAGGCAGGTAATAAAGTTTCCCAACACCATGATCTGAGAAATCCAGAAAATGGCGACCAGAAGTCTTTCTTCCCGATAAAGCACCCATCCTGAAAACAGGAAGAAGCCAATATAGACATCGACCAGGCTGACTTTTCCCCATGCCATTGACATTAGGATGCCTCCTTCACCAAAAAAATCGCCATAAATAAAGCCGTACATCAGAGTGAAAAACATGACCAAAGTGCCTGTAATCGCCAAAAGTTTAATTAGTTTCATGATTGTCTATTTCTAAGTCAAATATTCCAATTTATTTCAACTTTATTTCCCTATTAATTATAGTGATAGCCTGACTTGTTGTTGCAGAGTGTGAGTCAGAATATCACTTCCTAACGTTGCAATTCGCCATTATCAGGATTACCTGGTTCATCGAGCAATTGGATGTATGTTGAGGGTCCCAGGTCGGGTTTGTCCCACGACGACAACGCCCAAACCACTTTCTTTTCCTGTGTTACTTCGAATACCTGGACAGTGCCTGCCCATTCCTCAGTTTTGTTGTTGCCGGCACACCAGTTGCAAATTACTGTATTTCCATTGGCTAGGCGGTTGGCTGTCTGGTTGTTGAACAATTTGAAAGGGACATCTTTTTGCGTCAATTCCCAAACAGTTTCGCCTTTCATGTTCACTTCGCGGGTATAGCTCTTCCCATCGCCCGAAATCAGGGTGTTGCCATTGTTCAAACGGATTGCCGCCCACGCAGACGGTGCATCGACCGACCAGACTTCCTTGCCGTCCAGGTCGAATTCCACCACCTTCTTCTCGGCCATCAATCCCACCATGATTGTATGGTTTCTGGTGATCCGAACATGGCGAAACTGACCATGAGTGCTTGTGGCCATTGTTGGAATGATAATCTCTTTTAACAACTTATTGGTATTTGTATTGAATATCAACACCTTACCTGGAAATCCATTCAGAACCATTAAAACACTGTCTTTCCCTATTGGTTGGCACGAATGGGTTTCGGTTCCCGGAGGACAGATAAATTGCCAGATGATATTTTTCTCTGGCGTAACAATTCCGGCACCCGACATACAGGCATAGACGATATTTCCATTTGAAAGCAATGTTGCATCATCAAACTCCTGAACGCCGCCAGTGGCCGTACGTAATGGAATCGAGTATTGCCACACGACTTTGCCTTTTCGCACAAGAAATAATGATTGAGCTTGTGGCTTGCGAGTGTCCCATTCGCCAGCGTAGAGGAAATCATGCTGTTTTAACCCTTTCCCAGGGAATATGTAACCAGATTTGTCTGTTTGGGCATTTACCGAGACACAGATTAAAACCAGGAATAATGTTAATAAAGTTGTAATATTCATTGATACAATGTATTATAAGATATTTTAAATTTTGAACAGCTTTCCGTAAAGCAGATCTAAAAATAAGCCTTTTATAATTCTTTTGTGTGTTTAATAAATCTAAATTCATGTCAATTAGTTTTTATTGATTTTGCTGTACAAATTTCAAAGGTCTTATTACTTTTGTTCAAAATCAATTAACATTTTTATGAAGAAATATTTTAAAATAATACTGATCACTGTTTTTGTTGTATTGATCATCGTTGGATTTATTGGTTATCAGGTCTATAAGATAACTATGGGAAGCGAACCTCTCACCGGAAAACTGGAAAATATCCCGTCACGAATTTCAGCACTGCCACCTGTCACAACCGGAAACTCTGATTGGACCCATTGGAGGGGACCAAATTTTGAAGGTAAAAGTGCAACAACCGGTATCCTCACAGATTGGTCAAAAGGTTTGAAAAAGGTATGGAGTGCCAATTATTTATGTCAGGGAAGTTCAACTGCTTCATGGTCAACACCAGTAATTCAGGGAAACCGTCTGGTCGTTCCCGGTAGAGACAATAATAACGACCTTGTATTTTGCATCAATGCGGAGGCAGGGGAACTGATCTGGTCGGGATCATATGAGGCACCGGCAGAGACAAGCCATGGTCCAGGTTCGCGCGCAACACCTTTTATTGATGGGGATAGGGTTTATACTTTTGGACGTAGCGGAGATCTGGTATGTTGGAAATTAGAAAATGGAAAATTGATTTGGAGAAAGAATGTAATTGATTTTGGGGGTGTACAACCAACATGGGGGTTCTCGACAACTCCGCTTGTACTCAACAATATGGTGATCATTCAGGGTGGCGGAACTTCTTTGGCCATTTCTTTTGATAAACTAACCGGCGACCTTTTAGGAAAGTCTATGGTCGGTGACGTTGGCTACGCTGCAGCAATTCCAATAATGATTGAAAACGAAACCAATGTTCTGGTTTACCATGCAAAAGGTCTTTCGTGTATCAATCCGACCGGTGGAAAAGAGTTATGGACAGCGCCATGGCCAACCGAGTATGGCGTAAACGCAACGACACCAATCATTTCAAACGATATTGTATTCCATACCTCTGGTTATAAAATGGGTTGCGAGGCACTCAAGGTTACTAAAAGTGGTTATACTGTTTTATGGAAGAATAACCTGATGGAGGCCCAACATTCTGATCCTATCTTGATCGATGGATATATCTATGGCTATTCGGGTGAAAGCAGTCGCAACAATGGCAAATTCAAATGCATTGAGTTGTTGACAGGCAAAGAGATGTGGAGTACCGACCTGATCGGACAGGGAACAACAACATGGGTTGATGGGCACCTGATCTGTCTGGATATTAAAGGTAACTTGTTTTTGGTAAAGCCTGACCCTTCCGGATTTAAAAAGATCGGTGAAATTTTGGGTGCCATTCCAGATGTGAAAAATCCTGCATGGACTGTTCCTGTCGTGGCCAATGGAAAACTTTATTTAAGGTATTTGCAACAACTAATTTGCTATGACCTTATGAAATAGGCGATTAGCTTTAAGGTTAAAATTGACTGTTTAAGAAATTCTCAAATTGTGACATTTCTCTTCAAGCATTTCATATATTTCCTTTGATCTTATTTTGTTGAGACCAATACCATCAGCAACTTTCTTTATATCTGATGGTTTCGGCTCGCCCTGACCTGCAATGGTGGTTGTGTGGAACCAATTGAAGCCGTTTGAGGGGAGTAAGTCATAAGCTGGTGACAGTTTCCAATTACCATCCTGAAACAGGAAGGAAAAATATTTGGCATGGTCGTCCCTGTTTTTGATCTGGAAGTTAAAGACCATCATCCGATATAGGTTATATACTTGCTCAATATTGCCTGTCAATCTTAAACAGGCTGTTAGAAGGCCTTGATAGTCAAGCGATGGAAGGCGATAATCGGCAATTAAGATTGCAGCAGCGCTTAACATGTGGATTTTTGTCTTCCCTTCCCGGTCAAATCGCTTGACTCCGAAATATTTGCCTTCAAAGAGGCGGGTTTCTGGCATTTCAATGCCGCATTGCTAAACATTTTTTCTGCTTCTCTTTTTTACGGTTAACTTATCCTTTGCCAGTAATTCGTCGATGCTTTTGTATTTCCGTGTTTTGAAAAGCAAACCGAATTCTTCTGTTGCGTCCAATATAGCTGCCAGCATGATCAGGTTCTTCAATGAGATTTCGGAAGTACTTTCGAATCTTTTGAGGCTTCCTAAACTTACACCCGATTTTGCTGCCAATGCACTTTGGCTAAGGTCCAGTTCCAATCTGTTTTTTCTTGCCCTTTCGGCGATATTCTTAAGAATCAAACCGGGGTTGTAATCATCTAAAATAAAATCATCAGTAGATAATATATTGGCCATTAAGTCTATTATATTTACTTTGTAGATAAAATATGAGCTATTAAAATACAAATTTATTTTCAATATTGGCTGGGAGGTATAAATAAAAAAGGTGGCTTTCTTTTCAACAAAACCACCTTTCATAGGAATTTTCTAATCGCTATTTTGCATACCCAACAGGATGGTTGAGCATAGGATATTGAGAATCTGTTAATTTCAGTGCCTGCTTGATCTTTACAATATCCATCCCGACACGTGGGCGCGTTTTTAATCCGGTTCCGGCACAGAAAATGGCGATGTTTTGTGAAACGATTCCGATATCGAGCGCAGCCCAGTTCAAGTTAGATGCGATTTCCCCCGATTTAAACCTGGAAATGTCGGAAACCAAAACGATCACAACCGGTGCAGATGGTTTCCCTGCGGCTTCGCGGAAATCTCCTTTCAAAACAGGTGTAAGCTGTTGAAATTTTGCTTCATACAAATAGGCTCCTTCTTCCAGCAGAACATAAACATCCACATCCTGTGCATTAAGGGCCGAAGCAGCTGTTCGCTTACTTTCATCTGGTCGATTTATTCCATTGGCAGCCCATAATAAATCGGCAAGATCCTGAATGCTCAGTTTCTTATCGGACCATTCTTTTACAGATGCCCTAAGGGATAAAGCCTCCATAACAGGCAAACCTCGTTTTGTATTCGGATTGTTAAGCTTTATGGACGATAGTTCTTGTGCCAGAGTTGAGTCTAACACACAGAATATCAATACAATATTAAATAATAGCTTTCCCATTTCCAACCATTTATTAAGATTGTCCAAGTGATAAACTTCTGTACCCCACTGATTTGTTGGAAAACCAGAAGTTGAAAAGCCATGATTAACAACCTATTATCCTCTCGGAATTGTAAAATTGTTAATCATGGCCATAATATAAGTGCAATCTATTAACTACCTATATATCAATAATATATCTTTATTTTGAAGTGCTATTTCTTGTCATAAACCAGAGTCCTGTTCATTTCTCCGTTCGGTGTGGTGTTGGTCGATTCCATCTTCAAGGTTTTGTCGCCTTCCAACTTCCAAATTTCTGTCGATTTCATTTCCATTGACTCCCCGTTCATGTTAAATACTGTTGTTGAAGCAATTGTAAATGATTTTTTGTCGGCAGCCCAAGTCACGGTCGATTTCATCTTCATGTTCATAAACCCTGAATTCTCACATTCTTTCCCATCGAGTGTGTATTTCCCACTCATTTTAATCTCATTACCATCACGCCCATTCATGGTCCTCTCTGTTGAAAGGTTGTTACCTTCCTGAGTTACAACTAGAGTGATCGGGGCCATGCGCATAGGTCCGTCTCCCAGTTTGCTCTTGGCTTCGTTGAATGCCCAGTTGCCGGAAAAATTTACAGGGCTTTGTGCAGAGGCCACTGAACAAAATAACATCGTAATTACAACCACCATTAGTGATTTCATTTTCCCTGTCATGTTTTGATTACCATTGTCTGAATTTCTCATCATCATTAGTTTTTAAGATTGAATTAATTGATAAATTACATACCAAAAGTATTATAAATTGTTTATGATGAAGTAACATAAATTCAAAATAATATTCATTATCCAAACAATCTTCAACTGTTCAGACAAAGATTTTTACCGACCTTTTCTTGCCGACAGAATTGCCGTGATTGCAAATGTTCAAGAGGTATCTAATCTATTGTCCCATAATATTTTTCGTTTCCAATTCAGTCCAATCGGTGATGAGGAGCTTTTGTGAAGGGTTCAATTTTGTATCGGAATGAATGAATGTATAAATTTTCATTGGCATCACATCTTTATTTAATTGTTCCTTGATATCTGCCAACTTTCTAACCAGTTTTCGTTTATTCAAAGTATTCCATTCTGAAAAATTCAAAGCTTCTCGCCCCTTTACCACATCTTTTGCAATTTGCCATGAGATAGGTGCAACATAGGAATACCATCGATAATTGGTTTGGTTTGAATGGCAATCGTAACAAGAGGTTTTTAAAATCGCCATCACCTCAACGCTGGCATTTCTGAGCTGCGATTTGTCCTGCAACTGAACAGGCGTGTTCGGAGGAAGTTTTGAAGGGATAAACTGTAAGATAATCAGGCCTATTATGGTAATAACCAAAGAGATGTAAACTATTTTTTTCATTATTCAATTTGGACTCGTTGGTAGAAAATCATTTGAATTTAGGCTAGAAATTCATTTATAGAAATTTCTAGCCATATACCACTATTTCATCAGATCTGTAGCAGTTGCTTCAGCCCAATCTTTCAGGATTTTCTTATCGGTGTCCGAAATTTTTGCATCCGGATTCCTTTCGATCATTTTTTGTGGTGGCATTTCCCCTTTATCCAGCACTTCAATCACTTTATCAAGTTTTGAAACCATAGGTGCTTTTTCCAGGCCAGTCAATGTTGTCCAGTTAATAGCTTCCTTTGCCTTGTCTGATCTCCCCTCAGGACTATGGCAACCAAAACATTTGGCATCGATTACCTTTTTCACCGCTTCCGGGTATTCAACTTTACCAGCGGATTTTAAGACTTGTCCTTCGCGTTTTGTAAGTGCATTAACCTGAAAAGAAACTGCTGCAATAGCAACAACGAAAATGATCAGAATTGTAATTTTTCTCATGTTTATTAATTTAATAACTTGTAAATAATTTACTGTTTTAATTCTCACATTATTATAAACAAAATATCGTTGTTCTGGTTCAATTTTCATTGAACATTCATCTCATAACTTTTTCCCTTTTCTGTTGCAAAATCTATCGTTTTGAAGTTGAAGGCTTTAATCTTAAGAAGTTGGCTATTGGTTTCATTGATTGGTTTTCCCGGATTGATTACATGAAAGAATGGATTCGGGTTTTCTCCCGTTGCCTCCTTCATGATGACGGTCCCAACAGAAACCGGTTGATTGGTCCTTAGTCTGCAATTACCTCCAAGTAAGGATGTTATGATTGCCTTCTTTAGTTTACCGTTTTCCCATTCCAGGTCAACGGTAAAACCGCCACGGGTGCGAAGGCCTTTGACTTTCCCGGAGGGCCAACTATCCGGTAAAGCAGGTAAAAGTTGAAGAACACCCGCATGGCTTTGAACCAGCATCTCCGAAACGCCGGCGGTAAACCCAAAGTTACCGTCGATCTGAAAGGGTGGGTGGGCGTCAAACATGTTCTTGTACAATCCTCCACCGGAGTATTTAATTCCGCCATAACCTACCGGTTTAAAGAGGTTTGATATAATCAGATTGGCATGGTTTCCATCCAACTGCCTTGCCCACATGTTTATTTTCCAACCCATGGACCATCCGGTTGCGGCATCACCCCTGAGTAAAAGGGATTGACGGGTTGCCTTAAATAATTCAGGTGTCTTTTCAAAATTAATTTGATTTGAAGGATGCAAACCGTACAAATGGGACATGTGCCGGTGCTGAGGCTCGGCTTCGGCATAATCTTTCTGCCATTCTTGCAATTGCCCTTTTGAACCAATTCTGTAAGGTGCCAGTTTGCCAAGTTTAGCCTGAAGTTCCGTAACTACATCAGGATCACATTTCAAAGTACCTGCAGCTTCAATTGTCCTGCTAAACAGCTCACGAACAATAGCCATGTCGTTTGTTGGCCCTGAACTCACCATCCCTTTTTCCCCTTTGCCGTTGATAAAGGTATTTTCAGGAGAATTACCGGCAGCGGTGATCAGATAACCGTTCTGATCCTCAATCAGCCAGTCTGCATAAAACAAAGCAGCATCCCGCATTAATGGATATGCCTCATTTTTAAGAAATTCCACATCGCCGGTATAGAGGTAGTGTTCCCAGAAATGGCTTAGCAACCAACCCGGCGACATGTTCCAGAAAGAAGCCCCGGCACTGCCATCGTTCGGAAATGTCTCGCGCCAGATCGAAACATTGTGGTGAGCGGCCCATCCTCTCCTGTTGTACATCAGCTTCGCCGTTTCGTGCCCGGTAACTGCCATCTCTTTAACCATTCTGAACAATGGCTCATGACTTTCGGATAAGTTGACTGCCTCTGCTGGCCAGTAATTCATCTCCGTATTGATGTTGATTGTATATCCGCTGTTCCAGGGAGGAATCACTAGATCGTTCCAGATTCCTTGCAGATTAAGTGGTTGACCCCCTTTTCTGGAACCGGAGATCATCAGATAACGTCCGTACTGGAAAAGCAGCTCTACCAAATCTGGGTCATAGCTTTTGTTAAAGGCCATAATTCTTCGGTCGATTGGGATGGAGTCGAGATTTTTAGGGCTGGCCAAGTTGAGTGAAACCCTATCAAAAAGTTGCTTGTAATCACTTTCATGGGCTTTCTTCAAGTCATCAAATGATTTTGCAGCAGCTTTGTCCATGATCCTTTTTGCAATAACAGAAGGATCAAGGCCTTCCCTGGATGGGCTTTTGTCAAACCCATTAAAGCTAGTGGCAGCAGAAAGGATAAATACCGCTTCGCTGCTGTTCTTAACATGAATAGACGTACTATCGGATTGCAACTCCCCATCTTTGAGTGTGGTTTTCAGTTGTGATTCGAAATACATCCCTAAACCACCGATTTCATCCCCATAAAGATTTTGTTTCTCAAACTTCCGTTTTCCATCTTTGTCAAAGAGTTCAGGATGTTTAAATTGGTTTTTCCATCCCTCAATTTGTTCAAGGGTACGGCGTGAACTGTATCCTGGTGCCTGTCCTTTCAGGAGCAGCATCTGATCTTTTACCGAGGATTTAGCCGTCGGATGCACTGACGAGAATGAAGCTACCAGATCGAGAACAGGTTTTGAGGCGCTAAAACGGATAACAATTACACTATCCGGAAAGGAAGCAAATATCTCACGGTTGTATTTTACACCATCCTGAGAATAGGAAATTTTCAAAACTGAATTGGCAATATCCAAAGTACGGCTGTAATTTTTAATACCTGCAGGGTTGTTGGTTTTAAAAAACAGATCACCCATTGGTTGGTAATTAGCATGAAGACGTCCAAGCCAGTTTTTACGGATGTATTCATCGGCTTCGGTATTTTTTTCGTCCCGAAGGAGTCCAATCACTTTATCGAAATCGCCTGTCACATTCACCTTCTTATAACTTTGGGAAGGCTCCCCACTATACAAGGTATTTTCGTTCAATTGTAAATGCTCTTCAGCCACACCACCAAAAACCATCGCCCCCATCCGGCCATTCCCAACGGGCAAAGCTTCGTTCCAGTTTGCTGCTGGTTGGTCGTACCAAAGGGCAAGCATTGGTTCGGGAGATTTGGTCTGGCAACCAGCTAAAATAAATAATAAACCCGTAATTGTAATAATTTCAATTAGTTTCATCTTTATAGTTAATTAGTCGAATATATGATTTTTAAGAATTATCTCCTTAAGTCTGATCCTAACTGTACAATCTCCCCTTTTTTTGTTTGAACATCATACCGGCTGGCACCTTCTGCCACATGCAAAGTACCACCATTACGGGAGAGGATACTGACCTTATTTACTTTACCATTTTCCCATTGTAAATCAATTACAAATCCACCTCTGGCACATAGCCCTTTTACTGATCCTTCCGAAAATGCGCCAGGCAGGGATGGCAATAATTGAATGGTATAGCTTCCATCTTTATTACCCGATTGACTTTGAACCAACATCTCGGCAATAGCAGCCGTAGCACCAAAGTTCCCATCGATCTGAAACGGGGGATGGTTATCAAATAGATTGGGCAATGTCCTGGTTGCCAATAAATTAGATAGCAACTTATAAGCATGGTTTCCATCCTGCAATCGGTTCCACATGTTGATCTTCCAGGCGAGGCTCCAACCAGTCCCTGCATCACCACGGCCCTCTAATGTTTTGCGGGCAGCTTCTGCCAATTCTGGTGTCCCTAACATTGTGATCTGGTTTCCTGGGTGCAATCCAAACAAATGGGAAGTATGGCGGTGATGAGGGTCAGTTTCCTTGTAATCTTCGGCCCATTCCATAATCCGACCAGTGGTAGGACTTATGCGGATTGGAGCCAGTTTATCAAGTGCTTTCTGACATTCGTCGCGGAAATCCTTATCCTGATCCAGAATATTACAGGCTTCAATGCAATGGGTCAGAAGGTCATAAATGATTTCGAGGTCCATTGTGGCACCATAAGTAAAAACAGATTTGCTGCCATCAGGCAGATAAAATTCATTCTCAGGTGAGTAAGAAGGGTTAGTAACGAGTTTTCCGGGACATGCAGTTCCGGAAGGAGCCTCAACAAGAAAATCAAGAATAAAACGGGCAGCACCTTTCATAATTGGATAGGCTCTCTTTTTCAGAAAACTCAAATCACCGGTGTAGGTATAATGTTCCCACGGATGTTGGGAAAGCCAGGCTGCGCCCATCGGCCAGATTCCTTGAGGGCCATCGGCAGGAGCTGTAAATCCCCATGAATCGGTAAGGTGATGTACCACCCAACCATTGGCACCGTACAATACTTTTGCGGTTTTCTCCCCGGGTTTCACCAATGCTTCGGTCAAATCGAAAAGTGGCAGGTGGAGTTCTGATAAATTGGTGATTTCGGCTGGCCAGTAATTCATCTGAAGGTTGATATTCGTGTGATAGTCAGCGTTCCATGGCGGGTTCATCTGCCAGGCCCACAATCCTTGCAAATTGGCAGGCATTGTTCCGGGGCGCGAACTTGAAATCAACAGGTATCGTCCGTACTGGAAGAAAATTCCTACCAGATCATTATCCGGAACCCCGCTCTCCTTTGCAATTGTTAATCTTTTATCAATTGGCAACGAAAGTGTAGCAGCATCTGTTTCACCAAGATGGATATCGACCCTTCCAAACAGACGTTGGTGCTCCTTGATATGGGAAGTTTTAAGCTGTTCGTAATCTTTCCCGATGGCCTTTTTAATAAAATTGGCGCATATAGCAGATGGGTTAATCTTTGGATCAAAACCTTTTGGCAATTGATCAAGTCCGGCATAATTTGTTGCACCACTAACAAAAAGTGTAACTTCATCTGCCTCATTGACCTGCAAAATCCCATTTTTTATTTTTACATCCCCTCCTTTGGCAAATGCTTTCACCTGTGCTGCAAAACTGAGTCCTCGAGGTTTACCTGTATCATCTTTAACCGGAAGTGTCCCATTCAGAATCAACGAATTTGGATCATTGTTAACACCTTCACATACAGCATTCTGCTGACGTTTCAGAGTCATGTTGAATGAAATCTTTCCTTTCCGATCACTCGTTAATCTGATAACAAGAACATGATCTAATGGGGAAATAAACGCTTCCCTTGAGTATTTAACACCGTCTGCAACAAAATCTGTTGTTGCAATGGCAGTACCCAAATTTAAACTACGTACATAGCTGGATGCTTCCATGACAGGGGTATCAAACCAAAGTTCGCCCAACGACTGGAAAGGTTTTACACCTTTCGGTTTTCCCATCATGTGTTTTCCTGCCAGAGCTACGGCCTCGTTGTTCTTTCCCTCAAACAACAGTTTGCGGACTTCAGGAAGGTTTTCCAACGATGAAGGATCATTGGGATCGAGTGGATATCCATCCCATAAAGCGCTTTCATTCAATTGAATACGTTCGTCAGCAATTCCACCAAAAATCATTGCTCCAAGCTGACCATTTCCTAAGGGCAGGGCTTCTTCCCATACTACGGCAGGTTTTTGGTACCACAGAACATACGAGCCCCCAGGATTGGCACCCCCATCTTTTACAACGGCACGGTCGGCCCATTTTGCAGTAATTTTGGTGTCTCGCAAACTTGCAGGGGACTTATCGTTAGCATCCTGGGCGCTAAGCATATAGCTTCCCATCATAAAAAGAAAAATGAAATTGAAGAGTCTCATAGCTTGGTAATTATAAAATAGAAAAAAATCGACGATTCATGGTGATGCCAGGTAACAACATAATTTTACCGGTTAAAATTGCATCAGTCAAAAGTAATTATTTTTAGTTGTTTTTATCAACATAAAAGCTTCAGACGAACACCTCCGGTTTGTATTTATGACAGGGGTGACCAAATTCTCGAAAGCGTCAGTTTTCTCGAAACTGAACAATTCGTGATATAACTATAAGCGAAGCTTTTGCCATCATGTACGGCTACACACAAGAAGAAGTGGAGCATTATTTTGGCGACAGGATTATTGACCTGGCTAATAAAAACAAAATTGACAGAACTCATTATCGCGAAAAAATCCAAAAATGGTACAACGGGTTCCGCTTTCACAAAAATGCAGCAACCGTTTATAATCCTGTTTCGCTGGGAATGTTTTTAAACGAGGGGGGGTGAATTTATTATTTTCTGGTTATCAACTGGCAGTCCGTCTTTTATTTTTAAAGTGTTAAAACAACAGAACATCAACTTTTTTGATACTTTGTTCAGTCCTGTAGATGGTGTCAAACTCGATTCCTTCGATATGGCCAATATGCAGGCAGCCCCACTTCTGTTGCAAACGGGCTACCTCACCTTCGATAGAGTGGAAATACTTATGGATGAGCCTGTTTATTACCTACGGTTTCCGAATATGGAAATTGAAACGGCGTTTGAGAAACATTTGGGGAGTTCGATTTCAGAACGGAACCTTGATGTTGTAACTTCAGAAATCAAGCAGTTGCAGATGGCATTGGTTAAAAACAACACAAAGGATATCGAACGCATCCTGAAAAGCCATATCGCCGCTATCCCTTATGCCAACCGGATCAACATGGAGGAAAACTACCAGAACATAATCTATTCCGTTTTCAGGTTGCTTGGGGCGGAAATCCATAATGAAGTGCATATCAACAATGGTCGCATCGATGCCGTTATTGTGAACCGTGACCATATTTATCTTTTCGAATTCAAAATGAACCAAACGGCCAAAATTGCCATTGCACAGATTAAAGAGAAAGGATATGCTACACCCTACCTAAACGAAGGCAAACCTATTACACTTATTGGTATTAATATTTCGAAAAAGAAAAGGAATACTGTGGAGTGGCTGGAGGAGGAAATGGTTTAATCTGCCTATATATCTGATTCATAATTTTTTACCAATACATCTATGTGTTTTGTCCTATTGTGCCTATGTGTTTAAAATTTAACACAATAGGCATATAAATTTATATATCAGGCACATAGATTGATTATTAGGTGTTTATCCCATTTTAAGAAGGAAATAGATTTGAAATAGCATAAAATGGGACGACATGAATTTATCTTAACCGAAAAATTTTCAAGTGACAAACTTATTCCGAAACCCAGGTTTCTTTTCTCTAAGAACCGGTTCATACTCTGCATTTTACCTGAACTCCCGGATTTTACTTCAAAAATACCCTGAAAGTCTCAATTCGGTTATGGCCAATGTTTGTTTTTAATTCTCCTGAAACCGGAGTAATAGCTTCAATATCAGTTTCAACATGTGAGGTTTGGTTGGCAGCTTCAATCTTCAATCCTGACGAAATCGTGCAATCAGAGTCTTTGTTGTCCATGTTCCAAACCCGAAGGATAATCCCTTTGTCGATCCCTTCTTCGGCAGGTTTTACCGTCCATACAAATGCATTCGGATTGGAAACTGTAAACATTGAGAATTGTGAATTATAGTCATTCGAGATTCCGGATATTTTCCCGGCAACCAATGGATTCTGGTGTTCCATCGAAAATTTCATGGAGTTTGTTGCATTAAAAATTCCCGTGTGGGGTTGTAAGGCAAAGAAATTTTCGAAATACGAATCGCCATCCTGATTTTCAATTCCCAGCCATTTGTCTACCTGACCGGCAGCAAGAACATTGATTTGTGGCGTGGTAAAGTCAAGCTTTTCGACAGTGCTGTTTCCGGGCTTCATAAAATAAGCATCACGGTTCGACAACATCATTCCCTGATCATTGCCTGTTATATCAGCAAAATGATTCATTGCCAGCCAGTCCAACCTGCAAATGCTTTCAGCATAATGACCTCCCTGAGAAACTGGCCTTGCATTCAAAATTGCCCCGGCTTCTTCATGCCAGATATCCGGGTTGGTCAGATTGAACGAAAAGGCATAAATAGCCGGCGTACCGCCGATGTTCTGAGTAATATAATTCTCTATTTCAATACGTTCACTATTTTTGAACAAAGTGATTTTCGAAATATGTTTGATAGGCTTATAGGATTCAGCAACTAATGTGACCGAAACAGGTCCTTCGTTTTCAACCATTAAAGCACAGTCATTCATCGGATTTTTGCTATTCCCGGAACCGAGGTCGTTGGCATACAGTTTATTTAACGGACTGATACACTCCCGATTGTTATTTTTCTTATCAATCAGACTGGTAAACACTCCCTGAGTTGTAAAGGTGATTTTATAATACTCGTTTTCGATCACCCCGTCCGAGATTTTGGCGGCCATTTCTGGTTTAACTGTAGGTTTGCCTTTTTTAATTTCAAAAACTTTGAATCCCAACGATGGAACATCGGTTGCCAGTATCCTTAAGTACTTTTTGTTCTGCTTCGTTATAATTTGAAAAAGAATCTCCTTTGATGTCACTTTATCAACTATTGTAATATCGGCCGTGCCATTGTACAAATAATCGCTATAATCGGTTCTTGACCAGCTTAACGGGTTATAAACGAAGAAAGATTCCTGATTTTTATTGGGTTTCGAAACCAACTCGCCCAAACGGGATAGCGATAAATCATACAATGTGTCAACATAACTATTCAACTGCCAAGCTATCTTTCGCTGCCATTCAGCCCGTTGATGACGTGTAATCGGACCATCAGATGTCCAGTCGTGCTCGAAATACAAACCACATGCAATCCAGGCTTTTTCCCGCTTCTCATTAAGATCAGCGGCGAATTTTTTATCTTTCAAAGCAACAAGGGTGTACAAACCTTCGGCTGTACGAAGTTTTTCAATCGATCGCTTTACAGTTGCGGAAACTTCGGCCAATGATGCAACGCTGTTTCCCCATTCGGTACTTCCATACGAAATAGTTTCAGAAGGAAGTTTGGCGCCATATTCCTTTTCAAAATCACGGAAGAAATCAACCTCGTTCGATACAATTACCTGATAATTAGATTCTGTTCCATCCCTGGCTACTTTAGGGAATTTGTTTGTGAGGGTCTTAAGATCATCTCCACCTTTACCAAAAGCCGCTGAAATATTGTATGGATATCTTTTTATATCACTCATCAAAGCCTTACAATCTATAATTGCATTTTCCTGATTTGAAGCTTCAAGATAATTACCCAGATTATAACGGTACTCCTTTCTGTTGGTGATCATTGAAGGGTTTACCGAATACCACTTCATCAATACCTTTTGATCGTCGAGGCCCTTATACCAGTAAATATCGTGAGGACGGTTTTCGAGACCTGTAACTTTTGAGGCACAAGCGCAAACGCCCCGCCAGGTATATTTCGCCCCCGATCCGGCCCATAACGAAGATAACCCAAGCGGTAAAACCTGATCTTCCATGCTAAGAACCAAATCAAATTTCAGTCCGTATTTGCGCTCCAGCGAACCGGCATAGTACATATCGCGTAAGGTAGCTTCGAAGGGCACCATACCAAAGAGACTGATAAGCCCATTTAGCGGAACTGTGATTTTTCCCTCTTTCATTTGCCTGACTAACCGGGCAAATTGTTCTTTGCTCCGGTTCTGCCCGTAGGTATAAACCCAATAGGAACCATCGCAATTCCATTTACTTTGATAAGGATAAGATTCATTGGCAGTTGAGTCATTGAGTTTGATGTAATAATCCAAAGTTTCGAGAAAAGCTTGTTTATACCCTTCTTCGTTGGATGACCACATATAATCGGTGTGATCATCAGGTGCCAGATAAATCTTCTTTTGCTGTGCTGAAAGATTATTCAAGATAAAGAGGGCAATAATTACAATTATTAGCTTTTTCATTTCAGTTAACTTACATCAGTTACTATTCTTCCGATCACAAAAGTATCAGTAATATTTAGTTTCTGAGCCAGGTATTTTCATCAATAAATAATTCAAGGTTGCAATATTTTTAATTTAATTCGTCAATGTCAAATAATTCCTGGGCTTAATTTCTTGCCCTTCGAAAGTAAATGGCTCATCGCCAAAATTGACAACAATCTTGTTTCCAGATGAGAACAACGACTCTTGTACTTTATGATCGGGTGTAACAAACCGGTGTGAAACCATTTCATCGTAACCGATTTGCTGTAACCACGGACAAACATTCTTATAACTCTCGATGAAGGTGTTTTTGTATTCTTCCCATCTTTCACGATCTAAATTCCAGAGTGGAGCAGAACCGTATAACATGTTGAATAAATCTTTTTTCCACCAGATTTCCGGTGTGTGGTGATTCCCATCTTCCCAACGCCATGAGGTTACCACCGCATCGTGGTAAACCAGTTCGTAAAGCGGAACACGCGTGTATTCGTTGATCGAATATTTCAGGTATTTATTGTTAGCCACCCGGGTACCAATCATTTGTGTTGGACGGGGATTGCTTTTCCAGTCGCCTGTATAGTAAATTGTCCCTTTTTTCTCGATACCCGATCCCCACCAAGTTCGTTGAAGGGTCATCATTCCATGCACAAACACACTGTTGGAGCCTGTAAAATCTGCACCCCATTCGCCGCCCATGTACATACCGTATTTTTCCGCTATCAATTTGTAATTTTTATTCACTTCTTCGGCAAATTGCGGACGTGTAAGCGGATGTTTGTCAGAATAACATTCAAACAAACCATTTGCCTGATAGACATCCAGAAAGTAGGATTCATGCGGAAACTCTTTCAATTCGCGTTCAATCCTTTTTGTGATCTGGGGACGCATTACGGCCGGACAACTTGTATGACCAAATTGATTCGAGTTGGTTTTTCCATCTTTTTTCCTAGTAACCAGTTCATTAAAAAGTCCCGGATATGAAGTTCTTGCAAATCGCATAGGGCCATTTTCATCAAATGGTGTTACAATCGTGTCTTTCAGTTTCAGGTCAGTAAACAATTCATAGACTCCTGAAGCATAGCCCAACTCTTTCAACTTATTGTCGTACCCAATTTCCGGATAAGGAGTATGATTGGCATCCCAAAGAATAAATGCCTTATCAATACCCGATTTTTTCAATTCCTGTGCAAAGCTTACTTCGCGGGCTTTGTCCCACACGTAAATATGCACTGCTCCAATCATTTTTTCCAATGCAGGAGTTTTTTTCTGGTTCTCCTTCAAGGTGATCACATTATTCTTCTTCCAGATGTATTCCCGGTATTTTTTAGCCTGAGCCACATAACCACCTTTGTTAAAAAAGTAGTAGGTTACTTTGCGGGCATAACCAAACTGCTCCATCGATGGCATCCAAACAGGCATGAATGTGATCAAGTCATTAACCCTCAATGTTTTTAGCGTTGCATCGAAAGGAGTTTCAAGAATAGCCATATAACCTGTTTCAATTTGGGAATCAACAACTCCCATCCATGGCATTGCAAGTCCGCCTCCGCAAAAGTAGGGCCGATTTCCTCCCAATGGATATTCCTTATCATCAACAGGGAGAAGTAATCCTTCACTATCGGTTTCAAGTAAATAGTAATTTTTATCAGGGGTACTGAAGGCAGAAGGAAATGCAAAATCGCTGATTGTCATTTTATTATCGGCATTTAAACTGATTTCCAGCTCTGATTTGGCATTCAGGGTAAAAACAGCTTCGAAGGGATACTTGCCAAAGAAACGAATATTCAGGTTATTTCCTTTCTGGACCGTTGTTGCGACAGTCATTTGATCTTTGAAGGCTGATTGGGTCCAAACTTTGTTACATCGTTTATCGGTTACAGAAAGCAAAGCGGTCTGATCGTCAAAACGAATTTCAAGATTAATGTCTGAGAGTGTCCAGATCTTAGAGTATGCTGAATATAAATTAGTTACGAGACATATGGCGATAAGGATGATTTTTTTCATAAATTCCAACTATTTTAATTATTCAATAATCCCAAAATTCTCATTCGTAAAGTACTTGTGTGAAGGTTTTGGATTTCATCGGGAAAGAACTGGCGTGGAAACGACTGATCATCCCTGATCACAAACTGCATATTGGGAGACCTTGGAGGTTGATCTGTAGCTTTTGAATGAAGTCCTGATGAAACACCTGTTATAGCCAGTAAAAGAATTGGTCGAATCATAATTGTTAAATTTGGATGGGTAAAATTAGTCGTTTAATTGATTACTCGTTTCCCGGAACCAGCGCATTTAATATAGGTTTTACCCATTGGCCTTTATCAATATCATAAACATTGAAATCGGAATCGAACTGCCAGTAACTCCAGCTCCAGTTGCGGGCTTCAGCTTGTCGGGCAATGCTAAAGCGTCATGCCAGTTCATTCCTATTTTACTGTCGTCTTTTGACCACATCAGGTTCGTTGCAAGGTCAGTGACTGTGCCGTTAGAATTATCCAGAAATATATTTTTGCCATACTGCGGATTGTTTCTAACACACCGAACATACAACTGTTGGCCAACTTTTCCACCACTTCCAGGTTTGAATTTGGGATAACCCTTTATACGTCCATCGGCAAAGTTGACACCAAAAATGGTCGCATCGTTTCTCATCGTAGTGCTCACATACACCGTTGCCGACCAGTCCTGACAATCAATAATCCGTTCATTTCCGATACCGCTTCCGTAAGCAAACCCAAAGTAATTGGTATCTATAAAAGGAGTAAATCCGGTCGAAGTTGTTTTATCAGTTCCATTAATTCCACTGAACTCGATCAATGAGTAAAGTTCCTTAATTGTAGGCATGCGCCAGTCGGAATATCCACCGGTTTTATTTACAGAGGCACCTGAGACCGCCGCGTCCCATGTTATTTTTTGGCCACGCTCCTTTATCCACACCAGCCCTGTTTTCAGGTCGCTGATAGTGCCATCGCCATTGTCTTTATAGGCTGGTGTCGGACCGGGAAATTGCGGATCCTGGCCATAAAAATCCTGTCCGGCTTCCGGCGCTTTTATCACTTGATGATCACTGTAAAATTTGTTTTGATTGGTTCCAACCACACAGTAGTTCTGCGAAAAAACAGAAACTGTAGAAGTTAATCCTAAAATAATAATTGAAATTATGAAAGCCATCGGATTCTTTACCAATTCCAAATACCTATTAATCTGCGATATAAATCTGGTTCTCATTTCCAGGGGTTTTATTTTTTTAATTTGTAATGCAAGAAAACTCAAAAGAATTATCATAAACTGGTTCAAATGGAAATTCTTAAATATAGATTTCATAAATATCAGTTTATTAAGGTATTAACTTATGGATATATCTATTATTTGATCATCATTTTCTCTGTTTTAGAACGAGAAAAATCACCCTAAACCCAACACTATTGCTGAAATGGGCTTTCCCTTTTCCACTTCATGTGAATGTTCTTCGCAATTTAGTTTGTACCAGCCGACTTCATCCAATTGATTGCTCCCTACATAAATGTAATTTTTGCTTTTCCGTCCTCCTTTTGCGGCATACGTCCATTCGGTTTCAGAAGGAAGTTTTCCGCCAATCACTAAAACCCGTTCCTGGTTCACTGCACCGATTAAATGATGAATTACAAATAGAAATATAGCTGACAGATAAATATGTTTACGCATTATTAATGACTGATTACTTGAAACATAGCAGATAAATAATCGGTTGAATTCCGACCCACCTGAACTTCAAACTCGCCGGGTTC
>JBAXWR010000419.1:0-5196 GCA_037128295.1 Mariniphaga sp. | reverse complement strand
GGTATGCAGTTGGCGACAGCCGCAACATCGCCCCTTCCGGCTGGCATGTTGCTACCGATTCCGAGTGGACCACCTTGTCCACTTTTCTTGGTGGCGAAAGCATTGCCGGGGACAAACTAAAAGAAATAGGCACATCTCACTGGTTAAGCCCAAATACGGGTGCTACCAATAGCAATGGTTTTACAGCGTTTCCGGGTGGCTACCGTTTCCTCAATGGTCCATTCTTCAGCATTACCAACTTTGGTTACTGGTGGTCCTCTACGGAGTGCTCTACGGATGGCTCTACGGATGGCTCTACATTGGTTGCCTGGAACCGGAGCATGAGCTACCGTGACAAAGGTGTCTACAGACTCGGCAATAGCAAAGTTTACGGTTTTTCTGTTCGCTGTTTGCAGGATTGATTGTACCAGGAAACACGGAACGTGTTTCTTTACGTTCGGTGCATACTGTATTCAAGATGGTGGGCTGCAGGCGGGCAACGGAATGAATTTCGGTGTTACAATATGATCCGTGCCTAACAGCACTTGGTGTTCTAATGAAGATTGTGCAAGGCAAAATGGTTTGTAATGCAATCCCCATTATTTTGTAGTATTTGTAAGCCAAATTGCTAAACAATATTAAAAAATTAACAGAAATAAATTCCCAAAAAGTTTATTATCCTTTCTTCAATTGGATTTTAATCCATAGATTTATCTTGATAAAAATCAAAAATGACTGAAAAGCTAAGTTTGGTCAATCCTCATGATATCGAAAACCAGATTTATCCCATCCGTGGGAAACAAGTTATGTTGGATAGCCACTTGTCAGAACTCTATGGAATAGAAACAAAAAGGTTAAATGAACAGGTAAGGCGAAATATTGACCGCTTCCCAGAACAGTTTATGTTTCAATTGACTGATATTGAATGGAAGTTTTTAAGGTCGCAATTTGCGACCTTAAAAATGGAAGAAGGCCTAACGGGGACAAAAGAAAAAAGGGGAATACACCGGAAATACTTGCCATTTGCGTTCACTGAACAGGGCGTCGCCATGTTATCATCAGTCCTACGAAGTGACACGGCTATTCGAGTCAGTATCCAGATCATGAATGCCTTTGTGGAAATGAGAAAGATGATTTTGGGAAACTCGGCACTCTTTCAGAGGATGGAAATCGTAGAACGCAAACATTTTGAGGCCGATAAAAAAATTTGAACAGATTTTTGTCGCGTTGGAAAGTAAGGATAAAATACCCGAAAAAGGTCTTTTTTTTGATGGGCAGATCTTTGATGCCTGGCAATTTGTTTCGGACTTGGTACGCAAAGCCAATTCCTCTATCATCATTATTGATAATTATGTGGATGATACTGTTTTAAGTTTGATTAGTAAACACAAAAAAGGAGTGTCAGTGACCATTCACACCAAAAATATCAGCAAACAGCTTTCGGTGGAATTAGGGAAATTTAATTCCCAATATGAACCCATTGCCCTCAAGGAAATCAACCTGGCACACGACCGTTTTTTAATAATCGATAAGAAAGAACTTTACCACTTAGGTGCCTCCCTAAAAGATCTTGGCAAAAAGTGGTTTGCATTTTCAAGCAACTTCAAAGAAACTGCTTTACTTTTATCGGAACTTTCCGGATAACATAAGTGCAATATTTCAATTTATTTCAAATATTTCTATCTGTTTCCAATATTTCTATCTGTTTCCAATATTTCAAAATATTTCCCTATTTCCATTTATTTCCCTATTTCAATAATTTCCCAACGTTTTTCTCAAACTTTCCTTCATTTCCTCAATCAACGAAGCTGGTTCCAAAACTTTGAGGTTTTCCCCATACGAGAGAAGTTCCATCTTGAAATCATAGGTCGTATAAACCAAAAGTTTGATCCTTAGTTCTTTGTCGTTGTCAACTATAACCTCCTGCGATTCGTGCAAAGGCATCGACTTGATGTACTTTCCCTGAACGGATTCAAACGACAAAACGACTTCCTGCGGTTCCTCACCATTTGAGCCGATAATACCGAAACAGTGCTTAAACTGCTCTTCCACATTAAAATCAGCAGGATACCTGAACTTCGTCTTTGTAATCTCCAATTCAGCCATTCTGTCGAGGCCAAAGGTTTTGATCTGGGAATCTGTCGTTTTCTGGCCAAGGTCTTTTCCAATGATATACCAACGGTTTTTGAACTCCTTCAATGCCAGTGGCTCCAAAATCCGTTGTGATGGTTCCTCATCCCAAAATTTGTGGTAGGTAAAACGGATTTGCAGATTAGTGTTGATGGCATGGAGCAGTCCAAACAGGTATTCTGTACCCTGGGGCCGCCGCTTCTCGAAAAGAATCGATCTAGAGGAATTCTCCCCGATCTTCAAGGCGTTAAAGGTGTCGAAAGCTTCCAAACGGCGCTGACTGATTTCTGAATGTAGCTCATCGTCGATGGCATAGACCCTGCGTTTGAAATCATAGTTGATCTCGATCTCGAAGATCGCCCCAATATCTTCAAGGTCGCGCTGGAATTGCCGCTTCGATACATTGAAATGGTAACCTTGCAACTCCGACTGATTGGTAAGGTATTCGTCTATCTCTTTGAATGTTGCCTGAGATTTGCGTAACTTATTAATAATGTGAAAGTAACGTAACAATGATTCGCGTGTTGTCATTTTATTTAAGTTTTGATGGGACAAAGATAGGTTTTAACTACGACAAAATGCGGCGTAGTCTAAATATTCTTGATTAAATTTTACTTTTAATTGGGGGAATGGTAACTGGCAACTGGCGGCTGGCTTCTGGTTGCTGGCAGATTGTGCTTGGATGATAAATTGTTATTTCCTTACTTTGAATATCTTACAAAAATTTAGGCTAAAGCCGGTGGAATTTCTCCTTTTTCCAACAGGCTAAAGCCTGTGGCTATTCATAAAAGCTTGTACCAATTAACAAAAATCCATAGTATAAAAAGGTTTTAAAAGGATTTAACATATTGATATTCATATTATTAAATTAATTGTCCTCTTAAAACCATATTTCCATCATTTCAATTTATTTGAGCATATTTCAACTTATACCAATATTTCTATTTATTTCAACCTATTTCTATTTATTTCAACCTATTTCAAAGTATTTCAACCTATTTCAAAGTATTTCAACTTTACTAATATTTCAACTTATTTCCCCCCATTTCAACCTATTTCAATTTAATAAACCTCCACAACATATTCACCCCTACTTTTTATCTTCCCGAAGGGTTCAGGTTGAAGCCCATATTTTGAGGCGATTTGGAGAAAAGATTCCTTCCCTTCAGGTGTTACTGCAACAAGCAATCCTCCACTTGTTTGTGGATCGCAAAAAAGGTGTTTCTGGTCATCGGTCATTGGCGAGACTTTATGCCCGTAACTGTCGAAATTTCGGAAGGTACCACCAGGAAATGTCTTATGCCCCATGTAATAGTCGATATTTGCGATTTTGGGAACTTGCGCAGAGATGATTTCGGCACTAAGACCCGATCCTTCGCACATTTCGACAAGGTGGCCCAACAGACCAAAACCAGTAACATCGGTCATGGCTTTTACTTCCGGAAGCTTACCCAATTCCTTCCCTATTGTATTGATTGTCAGCATTAAATTACGGGCTGTGAGGCGGTCTTCTTCCAAAAGTTTCCCTTGTTTTTGGGCAGTTGATAAAATCCCGATGCCCAGTGGTTTTGTCAGGTATAATTCGCATCCTTCAGTGGCAGAACAGTTTAACCTGATCTGATCTTTCTGGGCAATCCCGGTAACAGCCAGACCAAAAATCGGTTCAGGCCCGTCAATGCTATGGCCGCCGGCAATTGCGATGCCCGCCCTTGCACACGCTTGTTTTGCCCCTTCGATCACCTGGCCAGCAATTTCAGGCGATAGCTTATTGATTGGCCAGCAAAGTATCGCAACAGCCATTAATGGGGTTCCACCCATCGCAAAAATATCGCTGATGGCATTTACCGAAGCAATCCCCCCAAAATCGTAAGGATCGTCAACTATGGGCATGAAAAAATCGGTAGTCGATATAATAACCTGATTATTGCCAATATCATAAACTGCGGCATCGTCCAGCGTACTATTTCCTACAAGGAGGAAAGGATCCGGAAACTCTGTTTTACACTCGGCAAGTATCGAATTCAAAACTTTGGGGCTTATTTTACACCCACATCCTGCACCATGCGAATATTGGGTCAGCTTTACTATTGAATTATCGGCCAAACTATTGTCAATCATTATTTTATTTCTAATTTTAAACTATTTCTATTATTTCAATTTTTCCAGCTTCTTGCAATCTATTTCTACTGTATTTCTATTTATTTCTATTGTATTTCTATTGTATTACCAGCTATTTCATTCAGGATTATTTGTGCATTTGAAATTGCATCCCCATTTGGAAGTTTAATCTCCTGATATTTCTTTTTGTACTTTTCACGGCTGAACATATAGGTCTGATCGTAATAATCAAGTAATTTATCCGCCACAGTTGAAAGGTCCTTTACGATATAACTTTGCAGAATTTCGTTCATCCGTTGATCTCCCAATCTTTTGGTAAGGCTTCGAATCGAATTTTCCATTAAATCTGCTGGAAGTAAACCATATTCATCAACCAACCTGATGATCCTATCAATACGCGGTACAGAAATTTCAATGTTTCTGGCATTGTTCATCGTATGCCAGAATGGATCAGGAATAAAAACACGGCCTACTGTCTGACTTTCGCCTTCGATCCAAACCCTTTTTGTCAGGTCAAGTTGCAGCACTTCATCGAAAAGATTATTCTGGAATTGTTGAGTCGAAGGTTGTGCCAGTTGGCCGATTCCCCCAAAAACAGATCCTTTGTGATTGGCGATCCCCTCCAGATCAATAACCTGTTCACCCATAGCCTTGAGGCACAAAAGAATTTCAGTTTTCCCACTTCCTGTAAGTCCTTCTATTACAATTAATTGATTAATAAGTCCGATTTTTTCAAGAAGATTATTCCGGTACGATTTATACCCACCTTCGAGGGTGAAACATTTTATACCTATACGTTCAAACAGCCATGCCATGCTTTCGGAGCGCATCCCACCACGCCAGCAATGGATCAGAAGTTGGCCTGATTTAGCCAGTTTTTCGGCTTCCTTCACAAATATAACCATTTTAGGACCAACGATTTCCAGACCTTTTTCAATTGCAGGAATACGTCCCAGTTTTTTATATATA
>JBAXWR010000418.1:0-5202 GCA_037128295.1 Mariniphaga sp. | reverse complement strand
TATCATTGGCAGGTGTGTTGGGCGTATTTCTGGCACCCAATCTTACAGTCGCGTTTATATCAATTCTCGTAATTGGATTGGGTTGTGGGAATATGTTCCCAATCATTTTCTCTTTGTCATTGGAAAAAATGCCGGATCGTGCGAATGAGATTTCAGGATTACTAGTCATGGCTGTTTCAGGAGGCGCAGTTATTCCTTTGGTGATGGGATTCGTAAGTACAACTTTTGGGCCGATCATCAGCATCACCGTTGTTGGTGCTTGTATGTTATATATTTTGGGCGTGGCTCTTTATGTCCAGAAGAATTGATTCTGGCAACTGGAGGCTGGCAACTAGCTATTTGTCGTTGGTTGCCAGCCACTATTTTATACGTGAAAATTAAAATCAATTTCCGATAAAAGGAAAATCTTGATGAAAAGGTTAAAATCCTATCTTCTAATTATCGTATTATTTTCTGGTTCACAACCTGTTAGTTCACAGATTGTTGCAAGACCATTCTCAAAATTAGGTTTTGAGAAACGGATCACCGATGCAGTCAATGCCATCCGTCTGATCGACACGCATGAACACTTGATGAGCGAAAAAGAGGCTTTGGCAGGTGTGGCCGATTTCAGCACTTTATTTATCAACTATCAGTTGGAAGACCTGATTTCTTCAGGTGCCCCATCCGATCAGTTGTATTCAGTTTTTAAGTCTAAAGACAAAAGTCTTGAAGAAAAATGGGACGTATTCAAAAACTATTGGGCCAATACCCGATCTACTGGTTATGGAAGGACAGTCCTGATCACCGCAAAAGACCTTTACGGAATCGACGACATCAATGAGAACACCTACAAGGAGTTATCTAAACGGATCAAAGATTCTCATAAGGAGAAGTATTATGAAACAGTCCTGAAGGAGAAAGCAAAGATTGATGCTTCGATTATCATGGAGTACAATACCGTAACGCCGAGGGATGTCAGGAACGAAGGGAACTGCAATTTCAGGAGTTTCTTTGTTTATGACAAATTCGTCACTATTTTTGGCTACGACAGGATGAATACAAGGGTGGCACAATATGGTCTAAAATTCACCTCCTTGAGAGAGCTTGAATCAGTGATAGATACGGTCTTTTATCACGATGTGAAAAAAGGAATTCAGGGCATCAAGTTTGGAGTAGCTTACAGCAGAACATTAAAGTTTGATGAGGTATCCAAAGAAACAGCCAACGCCGTTCTGGAAAAGATGAAATCAGATCCGCAGCGGCTTTTGACCTTTGAAGAAGCCAAACCTTTACAGGATTATCTCTTTTTTAAAGTTTTAAGCCTTTGCGAAAAGTACAATCTTCCTGTTCAGATCCATACCGGATTGCAGACTGGTACAGGAAATGACATTACGAATTCAAATCCAACCGGTCTGGTGAAAGCTTTTTTTAAATTCCCGAAGTTAAAGTTTGTCCTGCTCCATGCCGGTTATCCCTATGGTGGAGAAATGGCGACGATTGCAAAGACTTTTGCGAATGTTTACATTGATATGGCGTGGTCCGCAATGATTTCTCCATCTTATACGATCCGGAATTTGGAGGAATACATTGAAACCGTCCCTGCAAATAAAATTATGTGTTATGGTGGTGATTGCCAGAATGTCGAAGGGGCTTACGGGGCTTCTATCCTTGCCCGTGAGACTGTTTCTGCCGCTCTTAATGATAAGGTGAAAACCGGCTACCTTACTGAAGATGAAGCGATCTCGATTGCTAAAAAAGTACTGAGGGAAAATGCTCTGTCAATATATAATATTAAGTTTTAAGAAGAAAAAACGATTGTTTTGGCGATTAATTCTTTGTGAGAACTTTGTGCCTTAGTGTCTTAGTGGCAGAAAACATATTGGCCACGCCTTGTCCCGATTTTTCGGGAAAGTCACAAAGACACCAAGATATACAAAGTTTCTAAAAAATGCAATTTTCTTAAAGATCACATACTTAAGGCGTTATAATGAAAAAATTTATTTTATTAAGCTTATTCATAATTAGTTACATTGGGAATGCATTCTGCCAGGAGAGACTTGAACCGAAAGGACAAATCCCGATTTTGGCCTGGTACAGCATTCCTGCCAATCAAACGACAGTAGAGCGTTACCGTGAGATGAAGGAGGCAGGCATAACCCATTCACTTAGTTTCTTTTCAAATCTGGGCGAGCTCCAAAAAGCTTTGGATGTAGCCGCAAAGGTGGGCGTAAAAATTGTTGCTTCCTGTCCCGAAATGAAAGCCGATCCCGAAAAGACGGTCAAAGTTTTGATGAACCATCCTGCTCTGGCGGGTTATCACCTGATTGATGAACCCGGGATTTCAAAATTCAAGGAACTCGGAGATTGGGGGAAGAAAATTCAATCTGTTGATAACAAACACTTCTGTTATGTGAATCTCTTCCCAAACTTTGCAGATACTGCTACCCAGCTTCAAACCAAAGATTACCGTAAGTATGTGAGCGATTGTGCCAAAATGATCCCATTGCAATTTCTATCATTCGATTATTACCCTGTCCTTAAAGATCATCTCTCAAAAACATGGTATGAAAACCTTGAACAATTTTCAGACGAGTCCAAAAAAGCGGCCAAACCATTCTGGGCATTTGCTTTAACCACAAACTACGATGAAAATCATGTGACACCACAAACATTGGCAGCCATGCGTCTTCAGGTTTTCAGCGATTTAGCCTATGGTGCACAGGGAATCCAGTATTTTACCTATTGGTCGGCAACTTCTGTGAATGCTCCTTCCGGCGAAGACCAGCGCGGTGCACCGATCAGTGTAGCCGGTAAACGCAGTGTTGTTTATGACCGTGTGAAACAAATGAGTGAAGAAATCAGAAGCCTTTCCGGTGTTTTTTATGGCGCAAAGATGCTTTGGGTCAGACATTTCGGCAAAGGGGCTATTCCACAAGGAACAATCCGGCTTACAACACTCCCTGAACAAATCAAGGTTTTGGATACAGCTGGTGCACCGGCACTGGTTTCCCTTTTGGAAAATGGATCAAATACCTTTATGGTGGTGATTAATAAAGATTACATCAACAGCATCAACCTGACGGTTTATGGTGACGATACAGTAAAAAAAGTCCAAAGGGACGGCTCAATTGTTGCGGCATCCAACTATGATAGTTCACTGGAACTTGATCCTGGGGATGCGGCGATTTATATGTATCCAACGAAGATTGGAAATAAATAGAAGTAGAAATAAAATAGAAATTTATTGAAATACAAGTCCGCATTCCCTTTTAAGGGATTAGAGTGAAAAAGCATAATAAATAGAAATATAATTGATTACTACATAATGACCAAGATATTTAAGCATTCAATAACCTGTCTGATGGTATTCCTCGCTTTGGCAGGTGTCCATTTTACAGCAGCCGCAGGTGATAAATTGACCGGATATGTCAATCCATTTTTGGGAACTGACTATCATGGTCATACTTTCCCGGGTGCTGCTTTACCAGGCGGTTTGGTGCAGTTGAGTCCCGATACAGACGTAAAAGGCTGGGACTGGTGTTCCGGTTACCATTACAGCGACAATTCGGTAATGGGATTCAGTCATCTACACAGAAGTGGTATGGGTGCGGGCGATTGGGGCGACATACTGCTGATGCCCACAACAGGAAAATTGAAGGTCGTGCCTGGAACCAAGGAAAAACCGGAAGAAGGTTACCGATCAAAATTCTCGCACCAGGACGAGGTTGCTTCACCGGGATATTACTCAGTTAAGTTACAGGATTACAGCATTAAAGCTGAATTGACTGTTTCTGAAAGGGCTGGTTTCCACAAATACACTTTTCCAAAATCAGGCGGATCGCATATTTTGATCGACCTCAACCACGGTATCGGTGACGTATGCACGGATGCGTCTGTTAAAATATTGAACAACAATGAAATAGAAGGATTCAGGGCATCTAGGGGATTTGTGAAAAAGCAAAACGTCTATTTCGTGGCCAGATTCAATAAACCATCTGCTGCATCCGGAACATGGAACAAAAGTGACATAAAAGCGGATTCAAAGGAAGATGCCGGAACTCAGATCGGTGCATATGTCGATTATTCAACAGCCGAAAACGAATCTGTATTGATAAAAGTTGGGATTTCCTACACTAGCATCGCCCAAGCCCGTCTGAACCTTGACACCGAAATCAAAGGTTGGGACTTTGATAAAGTTAAAAACGAGGCATCCGCGAAATGGAACATGGCATTGGAGAAGATTGTAGTGACAATGGACAAAGCCAACGATGAACCTTACAACAAAGAACGGATGGTAACATTTTATTCTGCGCTTTACCACTCATTGATCTTTCCGGCCACTTTTTGCGATGTGGATAAAAAATACATGGGGCTTGACAACGCCGAACACACTTCCAAAGATTTTATGTATCGCAGCGATTTTTCCCTCTGGGATACTTTCAGGGCGGAGATGCCTTTGCTGACGTTGGTTCACCCGCAAAGAAGCAACGATGTAATCAACACAATGATAGCCCAATACGAACAGGGTGGTTGGCTGCCAACACCTCAGCAGTTTGGGAACAGCTACACGAATGACATGATCGGCGATCATCCTGTGGTTGTCATCCTTGATGCATTACAAAAAGGGATCAAAAATTTCGATGTTGAAAAAGCCTATGCAGGGATCCGGCAAAATGCATTGCAGGCCCCACCTGCGGACCATCGGTCACGTGGCCGTGTTGGTTTGGAGTACTACCTGAAATATGGATATGTCCCATATGACAAAATCAGGGAATCGGTTTCACGGACTTTGGAATATGCATACAATGATTGGTGCGTCGCTCAGGTAGCCAAAGCATTGAACAAGACCGAAGATTACGAACTTTTTATGCAAAGGGCTGCTAATTACAAGAATATTATCGATGTGACCACCGGGTTTGCACGACCCAAAAACAGCGATGGCACCTGGCTCACCCCTTTTGATCCACGGTTTATCGGACAAGGAAAAGACCGCCATTACACCGAAGCCAACGCATGGCAATATACCTGGTTTGTTCCCCACGATGTTCAGGGACTCATCAACATCGAAGGTGGAAGAGAGAAATTTGTGGAAAGGCTGGATTCCCTTTTTACAACAAGTTCCGAAATCATCAGTACAGTCTCGGATGTGACTGGATTGGTCGGGCAATATGCGCATGGGAACGAACCCAGCCACCATACAATTTATCTTTATGATTATGC
>JBAXWR010000417.1:0-5262 GCA_037128295.1 Mariniphaga sp. | reverse complement strand
GGTAAGTCACTGAGCTTGAAATGTTTGTGACAGGGTTAATCCGAAGGCCACCTAACTGCAACTCTTCCTGGTTGAGGTCCTCAAGAGTCTTATAGGTGTTTTGATAAGAAAGGACCATATACTCCTTTTTTTCATCCATCGAAACTGAGGGTGCCCTCTCATAATCGACCAATTCAAGGATCTCGCGTGACGGTTTCTGGTAATTGAGGTTTTCCTGTGCTTTCATGCTTAGCTGACTAATTAACAAGGCACTAAGGCCTAAAATTATTTTCTTCATCTTTATCTAAATTAAAATCAAAATTTTAGTGTGGAAAATCTTCGTCTTTGGTTCCCCAGGTTGGCGAAGGTTTAGGTCCCATGTATATAACCAGGGTACCACCATTCACAATATCGGCATGTTTAATATATGTTTTGGTGTAAGGTTTCCCTTTAAGTGTCGCTTTCTGAATATAGATGTTTTTGTCGCTAAGGGATTCAGCCTTTACAATAAAATGTTTCCCGTTTAGCAAGGTCAGTTCCGATTTGTCCGCCAGTGGCGTACCAATCACATATTCCCCATTTGCAGGATTCACCGGATAAAAGCCAATGGCACTGTAAATATACCATGCACTGGTCTGGCCACAATCGTCGTTCCCACATAAACCTCTGGGTTTGTTAAGGTAGAAAGCGCAAATCTGCCTCACTTTTTCCGCGGTTTTCCAAGGCTGGCCAACATAATTGTATAAGTATGGGATGTGGTGGCAGGGCTCATTGCCATGCCATACCAGTCCAATGTAACCGTCGTATTGCCAGATTGGTTGGTCTTTGGGAGGGGAAAGTGTGAACAGGGAATCGAGTTTTTGGGAAAACAACTCTTTCGAACCAAATTTACCAATCAACCCGTAAACGTCGTGCGGTACATAGAAAGTATATTGCCAGGCATTCCCCTCGGCAAATGCGCGGATTTTTCCAATGCTTTCATTTAATGGGTTAAAAGGGTTGACCCAATTTCCATTTTCATCTTTAGGTCTGACAAACGTAACCGAAGAATCAAACATATTTTTCCACGATTCGCTACGTTTCATGAAAGTTTGATAATCAGAACCTTCTCCCAATAATTTGGCTACATGTGCGATGCACCAGTCATCAAAGGCATATTCAAGGGTCGAAGTCACGCTCCCATCATCTTTATCCATTGGGATATAACCCAACTTCCTGTACCAATCTGTGCCCCTGATATTTTGATTGGCACTTGCTTTCATCGCGGTATAGGCTTCGCGATAATCAAAACCTTTAAAACCTTTGAGGATCGCATCCGCAACAACAGGAACTGCATGGTAACCCTTCATTGTATTGGTTTCGGAAAAATACAAATCCCAAACTGGTAAGAGTCCATACTGACGGTAAAAAGAGAGATAGGAATTGATAATGTCGGGGACGCGTTTTTCCTGTGTCAAGGTGAGCAAAGGATTAGCCGCACGATATGTATCCCATAATGAATGGATTGTATAAATATTCCTACCATCCCTGATTGTTTGTTTGTCTATTCCCCGATATTTACCTAAAGCATCGTCTATCAATATCGGGGCGAGATAACTGTGGTAAAGTGCTGTATAGAAGACCGTTTTAAAATTTTCATCTTTCGAAGTGATGTTAATCTTTTCCAACTCTTTCTCCCATATCCCCTCAGCTTTTTTCTTAACAGCATTAAAATCCCATTCACCGGTCTCTTTTAATCCAGCCATGGCACCTTCAACATTCGCAGTGCTTAAGCCAACTTTGACCATCACTTGTTCGTTTTTAGCAGTCGTGAAAAGCAGGCAGGCTTTTATATCCTTTCCTTTCGCTTCTTTACCTCCATTAACAATAAGACTATCGCGATAGAGTATCATTTTTGCGATTGGCTTGCTGATTCTTGCAGCAAAATAAATACGCTGATCTTTGGTAAACGACGATTTGGAAATTCGATATCCTACAAAGGTTGTTGCATCAATTTGTTTAAATTCGCTGTCAACAGTGGCATCATCGCCCGCACCATAAGCCATGTCAATCCGTATCATTGATTTTGAATTGTCGGGAAAGGTATAACGGTGAAAACCGCATCTCTGGGTGGCGGTCAGCTCCGCCTTAATCCCAAAAGTCTTCAACATTACTCTATAATAACCTGGACTGGCAGACTCTTCCTGATGGGAAATTTCACTCCTGATATCAGAAACATTAGGTTCCAGGCCTACCATTGGCAAAATTGAAATATCGCCCAGATCAGGACGGCCTGTGCCACTTAAGTGGGTATGGCTAAATCCCTTGACCATGTTCTTCGTGTACGAATATCCAGAACAATACCCCTCGTATTTTTCCACTTTTGTAAGACCGTTGTCAGGACTAAGTTGCACCATACCAAAAGGAAGCGTTGCTCCCGGATAAACATTTCCCTCAAAGATGGTCCCGATAAAGGGGTTCACATATCTGGTCAATTGTGTTGGTTTAGCGTGGCATCCAATTGAAAAGAGCACCGAAAGGCAAACCACATAAAATTTTAGCATAAATAAGAAATTTACTAAATTTGCGGATTAAATGGTAAACATGGTAAAAGTAATAAGTTCAATCATTATTTTAATTTTTTTAGGGAATTTTTCATTGAATGCCCAAAATAAAAGGGTCGAATTACAGAAAAAAAGGGAAGCTGAAGCTGCTGCAAAAGGTTTCAAAGGTTTTATCTTTCCGATAAAAGACAGCGTTTTTCATGTCAACCTCGACGAAATTGAGATTATCCGTCATTATCCGTTCAAAAACAAAAGGGAAGAAAAAAAATACTCCCAGCTACAAATTGACGTATTGAAGGTTTATCCTTTGGCGATGATCGTTGGTAGTGAATTAAAGCTCGTCAATGCAGAAATCGACAGCATTTATAATGATAAAGCAAAAAAAAAAGCTTATCTGAAATGGTATCAGAGTTACGTCTATCATACCTACATCGATACGCTTAAAACTCTTGATATACGGCAGGGAAGGATGCTTCTTAAGCTGATTGACCGTGAGACTGGAAAGACTCCATACGAACTTATAAAATCCTATCGTGGTGGATTCAATGCAATGTTATGGCAATCAGCAGCTTTTATGTTTGGCGCAAACCTGAAATCAAGCTTTGATCCTGAAGATGATGCCATGATCGAACATATCATCAAAAGGTATAAAGCAGGTGATTTTAATTGATGAGGGAATAATATTTTTTGTTAGTTTAGCAGGGTAAAATAATATAAAGATCTTTCGAACAAAGTAAATACATTCATCATGGACTTTACAAGCAAACTTCAGAGCAATAATCCCATCTTTGACAACTATTTGTCGTGCCTTCCTACAAATCTTACCCATAGGGATATGTTGACCAAGTATGAGAAAATCCCTACCTATATTTATTCGGAAAGCATTGAGGCTTCTATTGTTGTAGCTGCCGAAATAGCAGAAATGATCAAGGAAAAGCAGAGAAAAGGTGAAAACTTTGTCATTGGCCTTTCAACAGGTTCGACACAAATCAGAATCTATGCTGAATTGGTTAGGCTCCACAAAGAAGAAGGTTTGAGCTTTAAAAATGTGATCACCTTCAGCCTTGATGAGTACTACCCGATGTCGTCACATTCGTTAAAGAGTTATCACCAATACATCAGAACCCACCTTTTGAACCACATCGATATTCTCCCTCAGAATATTCATATTCCGGACGGAACCATTATTCTTGAAACCGTCCACGATTATTGCCGCGATTATGAGAAGAAAATTGCGGATGTGGGAGGAATCGACATGATGCTGCTCGGGATTGGCAGAACCGGCCACATCGGTTTTAACGAACCTGGTTCTGGACGCAACACCCGGACCCGAATCATCACTCTTGACCCTGTTACGCGACAGGAAGATGCCAACCAGTTTCAGGGATTTGGAAATGTTCCTCGCAGGGCAATCACTATGGGTATCGACACAATATTAAGTGCCAGAAAAATCATATTGACAGCATTCGGGGAGTACAAAGCCAATGTTGTCCAGAAAGCTGTGGAAGAAGACCCCGACAGCCTGGTCCCGGCCTCCTTTTTGCAACATCATAACAATGCCAAATTTATCCTCGACAGTAGTGCCTCCTCACAACTGCTCAGGATCAAAACACCATGGCTGCTGGATAGTCTTGACTGGACTGATGACCAATTGGTACGAAAAGCAGTACTTTGGCTTTGTGGCCAGACAAAAAAACCGATTCTCAAATTAACAGGAAAGGATTATAATGACAATGGACTTAGCGACCTTCTGGCAACAGTAGGCGCACAACATATTATCAACATCAAAGTATTTAATGACTTACAACACACCATAACGGGTTGGCCCGGGGGTAAACCCAATGTTGACGATACATTCAGACCCGAACGCGCAGAACCGGCTAAAAAAAGGATCATTATTTTCAGTCCCCATCCCGACGATGATGTGATTTCCATGGGAGGAACTTTGCTTCGCCTTGTAGAACAGGGGCATGAAGTACATGTCGCCTATCAGGTTTCGGGGAATTTTGCTGTTTCTGACGAATACGTGACACGGTTCCTTGGATTTCACCACGAATATTCAAGTTATTACGACTACAACAACCCGAAGGCAGATGAACAGCAACTAAAAGTTCTGAGTTTTATTAAAAATAAGAAAGAGAACCAGATCGATATTCCTGATTTAAGGAAGGTAAAAGGTCTCATAAGAAGGATGGAAGCCCGTTCTGCCCTACGTTATTTTGGAATCCCTGATCAGAACATGCACTTCCTCGACCTTCCGTTCTATGAAACCGGAATGAAAATAAAATCTGCAGTCAGTGAACCGGATGTAAACATCATCATAAACCTCCTGGAAACGATTCAGCCGCATCAGGTATTTGCTGCAGGTGACCTTTCCGATCCGCACGGAACCCATCGTGTTTGCCTTGACGCGATCCTTATTGCCCTTGAGCAGATAAAAGAACAGGAGTGGATGAAAAACTGCTGGGTCTGGTTGTACAGGGGAGCATGGGCAGAGTGGGACGCACACGAAATCGAGATGGCTGTCCCAATCAGTCCGGTCGAACTATCCAGAAAACGGGAAGCGATTCTAAGGCACCAATCACAAAAGGAAGGTGCAATGTTTATGGGAGAAGACGAACGCGAGTTTTGGGAAAGGGCCGAGTTCCGGAACCGTACCACTGCCAAACTTTACGACCAATTGGGTATGGCTGAATACGAAGCCATGGAAGCATTTGTCAAATATTATCCCTGACAGAAC
>JBAXWR010000416.1:0-5277 GCA_037128295.1 Mariniphaga sp. | reverse complement strand
ATTGTCATGCGAATATTTAATGGCATTAGAAATCAGGTTATCGATGATTCTTCCCATTTCTGATTCATCGATCGCAGTAAAATAACTCTCACGGTCGGCAACAAACACAAGTTTGATGTTCCTGCTTTTCGCTAAAGATGCCAGCATAGTCTTGCGGTTTGAGACGAGTTTTACAATGTCCGTCATTGACAGCATCAGGTGTTCCTTACCAATATCAACCTTTTGAAAATCCATCAATTGGGTTACAACTGAAGTAAGTTGCCTTGCCTGTTCAATCGCCAGATTTAAATAGTATTTCCCTGCTTCGGTCAGGTTTTTTTCTTTACTCAATTCCTCAACCGGGGCTTTGATCAGGGTCAGTGAAGTTCTGATATCGTGTGCCGTATTGGTAAAGAACCGCACCTTTTCTTCTGTATGTTCCTGTTTCAATCGGTTAATGTAGTATATAAAATAAAGAAAAATTACTCCGGAAATAACGATGATGACAAACGTCCAGAACCATCCTGTTCTCCAAAAAGGAGGAATAACTTCAATTACAATTGATCGCTCAGTAATAACATGCGATAAAGAGTTATCATACAACTTGATTTTTAATGTAAATTCTCCACTTGGAATATTAGTATATGTAATTATTCTATTCATTGACGGAGTAGTCCATTCTTTATCAAACTCTTCCAATTTCCACGAGAATTTTGAGCCCGATTTCATTCCGATTGAAATTAATTCAAGGCTGAAAGTGTTTTGGGAATATTTCAGGTTTAGGTTTTGAAGACTATCAACAGGTGCCTTCAGTTTAAATGATGGCATCTCCCGGATTGAGCGTCCTGAAATAGACAAGTCCTGAAAGAAAATTTTTCCTTTAGACGAGATTTCATTGATCGATTGGGGTGCAAAAAATATGGCGCCATTATTGGTACCCCAAGCCAATTGTCCATCCTTCATCCCGAAAGATGCACTTTTGTTGTATGAAATACCTGACAATGGAAATATGGAAGAAAATGTAAACGCAGTCTTATCTTTGGGGTTAAACCGACAAATGCCGTTTTCAGTTCCAACCCAAAGGCAATTGTTGGCGAAGGAAATACTATTGACAAAGTTGGATGGCAATCCCTCATTTGTCGTGTACTTTTTTATGGTTCCGTCTTTATAATTGTATTCCAATAATCCCTCACCACTTGTACAAACCCAAACTACATCATTTGCAACCAGGATATCCTGAACTACATAGTCATGCAGAAAGTTCTGAATTTCCCCTGTTTGCTTATTTAATACCTTAATGTTGTTGTTACATCCGATAAGTATCTGATTGGTAGATAATTCTGCAAATGAGCTGACTTGCAATTCTGAGTAAAATCGGAATTTGCCCTCCTTTGACTGATAACAAATAAATTTCCCGTTTATACCCCCAATCCACAAATCTCCCTGACTATCTTTAAAAATATCAAATATAAAATTACTCATTGACGAAAATCCATTTTCATCTCTTGAATAATGGGCAAGTTCCCTACCAGTCATTCTGTCAAGGACATATATACCAGAAGAATAACTACCGGCCCAAATCCTTCCCCGATCATCTTCGCAAAGGGTCAGGAATACCTGTGCTTGTTTAAGCTTATTGCAATAGAAGTTTTTCCATGAACCGGATGAAATATCCCAACAACTTATGCCATTGTCTGTCGCCAACCAGATATTCCCATCCTGATCTTCCAGGATGCCATTTACATTGCTGTTTACCAATGAATTAGAATCGTTGATGTGGTGAATTACCTGATTGATGAATGGCGATGCAAGTTCATAGAAGGATAGTCCTCCACTAATTGTACAAATCCAAACCCTTTGATGATGATCGAAATATATGTCGTAAACCCCATTACCACGCAAGGAATATGGATCATCGGCATTTTCTTTGTAAACATTTAAGACCTGGTTGTCCTGTTTATTCAATTCCCAAACACCCTGTCCGTCAATTCCGACCAAAATCGTCGATTCAGAATTTTCTTCTATGGAAAGTATGGGTTGCTTTGGGAAGGAGGATTGAAGGATCTGCCTTAATTCTAACGATTTAAAGTCAAAGCTAAACAAACCGCTTGAAAAGGTTCCAATCCACAGTTTGCTTTTAGAGGTATCCAATAATAAAGATGAAACTAAAAACGGGGTAATGATCCTGTTTTCATAGATGTTTTTTTTCTCCGCTGACTGAATATCCAACATTGATATTCCTTCAGGTTGAACAATAATTAAGTGCAGTTCATCAAGCCAGGCTATTGAATACTTTTCCAGGGAAACCTTCTCAATCAAAGATAGATCACCTGAATGGTATTTATACAATCCATTGTTTAAGGCTAGCCAATAATCACCGAATCGGTCGATTAATAAATTATAAAAGTCAAACTTCTCATCCTTAATGGTCTTGCTTAAATCAATCAATAGGTCAAACCGGTCATAAACCGGATTGTATAAAAATATCTGCCCATTATTGGTATAGGCCATTAATTGCGAATGATCAAAAATCAACTTTACGACAATTGCGCCTGCCATTTCATAGGGAAGTTGATAAATACGGTAATCATTATCCGTCAATCTTAGAATTCCGGTTTTTGAGGAAGCCCAAATAAAACCATTGTCGTCTTCGCAAATCGAGTTGGTCACCCGGGTAGAAATATTAAACAATGAGTTGATGCTATAAAATTTTACAGCCAACGCATTCAGCGAAAATATAAGATTGAGAAAAAGAACTGCTGCGAGTCTGTATTTCAGAGTTTTCAATTTTTTCAAATCAAGTTCCTTACAATTTCAATTCATATCAATAAACTAGTTCCTTACATTATTTGAAACAACCAAAATTATCATTTTTTTTGACTAACCTTTCTCTTCCAATCAATAACTCTAATTAAAAGAAGATAGGCAAATGTCATATTTTTTATTCCTGTCCAATGTTTTGCGATCCAATCTGTTGCGTTTCGGATGCCCACCACAAAACTAGCCCATGGGGTCACCAGGCGCAACACTGCGGGTTCTGCCTCGCGGTTCATATGGTCGGTCTGAGCGCGGATCACCTTTTGTTGTTTCAGGACATTGGCCGTGAAGTTGTTGTTCATGATGTTGTACTCGTCCAATACGGATTGCTGCTTGTCCCATGCAGCCGCCGCGACTTCCTGTTGTTGTGCCAGCACGTCCAGGTTTTGGGCCATCGTGCCGACAACAGCGGTCATGTACATCCCTTTGGCCCCGAAATCCTTTAAGCCTCCGGTCAGCTCCACCAGGCCGTTCTTTGTCGTCACAAATTTGTGCAGCAGCCGGGTCATGGCCTGGTTTGGGTCTTTTTTCAGCATATCGACATATCCCTCGGCTGTCAGGCCCAGTGCATCGGCAAATTCCTGGATCTTTTTGGGGTTGGCCAGGGCGAGCATGATCCTTTGCATGGCTGTCGCCCCACGTTCGGCAGGTACGTTCATCGCATCGAGCGTCGAGCCTATCCCGCCGATCTGGGCTATCGTAAACCCTGCAAGTTCGCCCACGGCACTGAGGCGGGTCATGTAGTTCAGGATCGTGCCGGCAGATGCCGCGCTGCTCTTGGCCAGTTCGTTCAGGACCGACCCCGTGGCCATCATGGCCTCGTCAAGGGTGAAGTTCTTCCCCGTCTTTTTGTTCTCCTTGGTAAGGACGCGATAGGCATTGGTCAGTTTCCCGATGCTGTTGACCGTATCTTCCACTGTGCCGTCCAGGTCATCCCCAAGGGCGACCTGGATCATATTGGCCGCTTCGGTAAACTTCATGATGTCGTCTTTCCCCTGGATGCCGAGCTTACCTGCCACGATTGCAAGTTTCAACAGGTCGTCCGTTTTGGTGCGTGTGTCCCACTGGTCAAAAGCCTCTTTCATCTCCCATACCTGGCCAACAGTTAGTTCGGTGTTTTTGCGGACAACACCCATCAGGTCTTCCAGTTCCTTCATCCGGGTGATCACGTTGCCTACCAACCTTACCACCCCAAATACGGCCATCGCAAACCAGCCGACCACCGTACCGGCCTTGTTGATGGTCTGCTCCATTCGGCTCCAAGCCTGGCTCAACCGGCTGGCACCGGTCACCAGGGTGTTCAACCTGATCTGGGTCTCCCTTAGCTCGCGTTGCAGTGCCTGGAAAAGGGGCGTCCCCTGACTGCCCGACATGTTGAAAAGCTTGATCTGCAACTCTTTTATATGGTTGCGCAGTTGTTGGACGGTCATCCCCAACAGCCCGACTTTTTGCCGTTGCTGTTCCAGGGCCAGGGCATGTGCCCTTATCGTCTGGGTCAACTGGGCATATTCGGCCCTTTCGGTGGCCAGTTTTGAAGCATTGGCAACGGCGTTTTTCTCAAGGTTCTTGATCGACAAGGCCAGCTTTTTGGCTTTGTTTTCCAACGCGATCATCTCATGTTCCATCTTTCCCAGTTCGGCCACCATCTTTGCGCTCCCGCTGGCGAGCCCCTGGCCATTGAGGATCAGGTTCAGCCTTAAATCTTCGTCATAGATCTTGCGTCCCATAGTACACTTTTTAGGGGGTTAAAAGTTGATGTTGACCTGCCGTTTGGCTATTTTGCTGCTTTTCACAAACCTGATCACCTCGCCGCGAAGGTCGTTCATGCACCTGAAGGCGATGGTATTCATCCTGCCCCAGACCAACCGGTTGTGGATACCCTTGCCCCTTGTTTTTGTCGTTTTGGGGGTATGAAGGGCCGACTTTGTCCTTTGGTGCTTGATCCTTTTGATGTCCTGGTACCTTTCGTAATCGGGGTGGAGCAAGCTTGCGATGATCTCGACCTTGTTGGTGGAGACCGAATATCTCCTTCCGGACCCTCCGGCATGGAGCAGGCCTGTATCGCGGTTCAGCCGCTGGTCAATGGCAATATCCTGGCCCTTTTTGAATTTTCGCCACTCTTCATAGGCAATCCTGCGGCAAAGGGTGACGTCTATCGGGTTTGTATTTGCCATATCAAATGATTATGAGCGGTTTGTTTGTGCCATTTTCGATCCGGCTTTTGATGATCGGGATGTATTCCGGTTCTTTTTCGATCCCAATAAAGCCGAACCCCGATTGTTGTGCGGCTAGCAGCGTTGTGCCGCTGCCGGCAAAAAGGTCAAGTGTTGTGCCATTGGGAGGGGTGACAAGGCCGATCAGGTAATTCATCAACGACAACGGCTTTACGGTAGGGTGGTGGTTCTTGCCATGCTTGCTGTTCATCCGGTTCTTTAAAACGGACAGGTCGCAATTTTCTCCGGCAAACGGGCGCATGTTGAA
>JBAXWR010000415.1:0-5293 GCA_037128295.1 Mariniphaga sp. | reverse complement strand
CATCTGGGTAAGGTCATTGGTTCCGAAGGAGAAGAACTGAGCTTCCTTGGCAATAACATCAGCAGTTAAAGCTGCACGGGGAACTTCGATCATTGTTCCAACAAGATAGTCGATCCTGTCGCCACGTTCTGCAAAAACCATTTCTGCAGTCGCATTGATAAGGTCAGTCTGGTTTTTCAACTCAGTAACATTGCCAATTAAAGGAACCATGATTTCAGGACGTGCGTCAATCCCTTTGGCTTTGAGGTTCATCGCTGCTTCGATGATGGCGCGGGCTTGCATCTCTGTAATTTCCGGATAGGTAATTCCCAAACGGCAACCACGGTGTCCCAACATTGGGTTGAATTCTTCAAGATCGGCAACTTTTTGGCGAATCTGGTCCGGGGTAATTCCCATCTCTTCAGCTAATTCTTTCTGCTGAACAGCCTGATGAGGTACAAATTCGTGTAATGGTGGGTCGAGTAAACGGACTGTAACGCCGTATCCTTCCATTGCCTCAAATATACCTTCAAAGTCGGAACGCTGGTAAGGCAATAATTTAGCCAATGCCAACCTGCGACCAGTTTCATCGGACGATAAGATCATTTCGCGCATCGCCTTGATCCTCTCGCCTTCGAAGAACATGTGTTCCGTACGGCAAAGACCAATCCCTTTGGCACCAAACTTACGTGCAACAGCAGCATCTTTTGGGGTATCAGCATTGGTACGAACTTTCATACGGGTATATTTATCGGACAATTCCATGATTTTTGCAAAATCTTTGTCCAATGTAGCTTCCTGTGTTTTTACTTTTCCGGCGAAAACTTCACCTGTAGAACCGTTCAACGAAATCCAGTCACCTTCGTTGTAAACTTTGCCACCGGCTTCGCAAGTCCTTGCTTTGTAGTCGATGCGGATACCGCCGGCTCCAGAAACACAGCATTTGCCCATTCCGCGTGCAACAACAGCAGCATGAGAAGTCATACCACCACGTGCGGTAAGAATACCTTTTGCGATTACCATTCCTTCGAGATCTTCAGGAGATGTTTCGATACGCACAAGGATCGAATGATCATATTTGGCAGCTTCGTCAGCAAAGAAAACGATCTGGCCAGTGGCAGCACCTGGTGATGCAGGAAGACCTTTTGCAATTACTTTAGTTGTAGCAAGGGCTTCGGTATTGAAAACAGGGTGAAGAAGTTCATCGAGTTTATTTGGCTCGACACGTAATAACGCGGTTTTTTCATCAATAAAACCATCGTTCAACATATCAACGGCAATCTTGACCATCGCTGCACCTGTACGTTTTGCGTTACGGGTCTGAAGCAACCAAAGTTTGCCATTCTGAATAGTGAACTCAATATCCTGCATGTCGCGGTTGTGATCTTCCAATTTCTGCTGAATGACAAGCAATTCTGAATAGGCAACAGGCATTGATTCTTCGAGTGAAGGATAATTGGCAGCACGGTCTTCTTCAGTGATGTTCTGAAGTTCGGCCCAGCGTTTTGAACCTTCGAGGGTAATTTGCTGAGGGGTACGGATACCGGCCACAACATCTTCGCCTTGTGCATTGATCAGATATTCACCATTGAAAAGATCTTCTCCGGTCGATGCGTCACGGGTAAAGGCAACACCAGTGGCGGAATTATTCCCCATATTTCCGAAAACCATTGCCTGAACATTGACTGCTGTTCCCCATTCTGCAGGAATATTGTTGAGTTTGCGATAGTAAATTGCCCTGTCGTTCATCCAGCTTTCAAATACAGCAGCAATCGATCCCCATAACTGTTCCCAAGGGTCTGTTGGGAATTCCTTACCGGTTTTCGCCAGAACAGCAGCTTTAAACCTTGTTACCAGTTCTTTAAGATCAGCAACTTTAAAGTCGGTATCCTGGTGGATGCCAAGTTCTTCTTTCATCCCTTCGATGATTTCCTCGAATGGATCGATATCTTCTTTGCTGTGAGGTTTCAAACCTAAAACAACATCGCCGTACATTTGCACAAAACGGCGATATGAATCCCATGCAAAACGTTCATTTCCAGATAAATTTGCAATTCCTTCAACTGCAAGGTCATTCAACCCAAGATTAAGGATCGTATCCATCATGCCAGGCATCGATGCCCTTGCTCCTGAACGGACAGAAACCAAACATGGATTTTCTTTTGATCCAAAAACAGTTCCGGTTAGTTGTTCAATCTCAGCCACAGCTTTCTTTACTTCTTCGCTGATCATTGCAAAGGCTTCTGACCTGCCTTGCTCATTAAATACAGTACAAACCTCCGTTGTAATTGTAAATCCAGGAGGAACCGGAACACCGATCAGGTTCATCTCCGCGAGGTTGGCACCTTTACCTCCGAGTAAATTCTTCATTCCTGCACCACCTTCAGCTTTTCCGTTGCCGAATGTATAAACGTACTTAGTCATAATTAAAGTATTAATTTAAGAATATTTTCAAATTCTTTTTTTTGGCGTGCAAATTTAAGGTTTAATTTTTAAAAATCCGAAAAATGCAAATCGCTTGTTGTTTTTTTGCAATTAATTCACAATCAATTCAACACCATCTGTCGTCAAATCGGGTGATGTAGCGGTCAATTTCAGGCTTCCTGATTTTTCGCCAGATTGTACGACAACCAGACATTTTCCATGAAATGCCTTTCTGCGTGGGGCTTTAAAAGATTCATGACTCACCGGATCGCCATTGTCAACACCAACAATGGTTCCTTCCCCTTCAATCTTAAAATCGATCAACTGATCTGCATCCGGTACAAGGTTTCCATTTTCATCGGTCACTTCAACAGTAATAAACGAGAGATCATTTCCATCACTTTTAAGTGTCTGATGGTCAGATGATAGAATAATTTTTGAGGCAGTTCTGGCAGTATTTACTTCCTCTGCCAGCACTTGTTGACCTAAAGACCGCGAGATGGCTTTCAAAGATCCCGGCTCAAAGGGAACGCGCCACATCAGGTGCAGGTCATCGCCTTGTTTTTTCTTAACCCCCAACGACTGATTGTTCAGAAACAGTTCGACCTCCTCCGCATTGGTATATGCCATCACATCAATTGTATCCCCTTTTTCCCAGTTCCAATGTGGGAATAAATGCAGAACATCCTTATTTGTCCATTCGCTTTGATACATGTAATAAACATCTTTCGGGAAACCTGCAAGGTCGATGATCCCAAAATAAGAACTACGCGAAGGCCACCAATACGGGGTGGGTTCGCCTAAATAGTCAAAACCTGTCCAGATAAACTGTCCTGCAAGGAAATCGTATTTTTTGATCTCTTTCCAGGTTTCTTCATGGGTTGAGCCCCATGGTGCCGAAACATTGTCGTATGACGAACAGGTATTGTCCTTGTTGGGTTGTGGTCCCTGCCAGTTGTTACGAACCGGCCAGCGACGTATAAGATCAGATGGTTGATCATAAACCCCACGGGTCATTAACGCTGAAACTGTTTCAGTTCCAATAAATTTCTGACCCGGATAAGTCTTTTGGAAATCAGCATAAGTTCTGTGATTGTAATTGTACCCGATCAGATCCAGTGCCCCGGACTTGATAATATAATTTGAAGGTTTGGGATCATTACAAGCCGAAGTGATAGGGCGGGTAGTATCCAATTCTTTGACGTATCCAGCCAGTTCTTTGGCAATTGCAGTTCCCGTACTGTCCCATTGTTCAAGGATTTCATTGCCGATGCTCCACATCATCACGCTCGGATGGTTGCGGTCGCGCAGTATCAGGTCCTGCAAATCTTTTTTATGCATTGAATCCCAGACAGTGCTGTAATCCAGTTTGTTCTTTGGTTTTTTCCACATGTCGAAAGCCTCGTCCATAATGACAAAACCCATACGGTCGGCGAGATCCAGCAATTCAGGTGCTGGTGGATTATGGGACGTGCGAATTGCATTACATCCCATCCCCTTAAGGATTTCAAGCTGACGTTCCAGTGCCCTTGTGTTGATGGCAGAACCTAAACATCCCAAATCCTGATGGTTGCATACACCATTGATTTTCATGGATTTGCCATTGAGCGAAAAACCTTTGTCAGGATCGAAGTTAAAACTCCTGATCCCAAAAGTGGTCGTATAATTATCAACCAGATCCCCATCTACAAATACATGTGATACAGCAGAATACAATTCTGGGGATTCAAGGTTCCAAAGTAGGGGATTTGACACCTTAAAATCAAAGGTGGCACTATAAAGAGAATCTTTTATTCCATGGGTATCGGTTCTTCCATTTGCAATTTCTTTTCCTGTCGGATCGATCAAAACTGTTTTTAATACCAACTTCTGACCTTTTTTAAGGTGGTTCCTGATTTGAGTGACAATTTTCACTTTGGCGAGTTTATTGGAAACTTCGGGTGTCGTAACGAATGTTCCCCAATGATCGATGTGTGTTTTCCCAGTTGTAACCAGCCATACATTGCGATAAATGCCTGATCCTGAATACCATCTTGAATTTGGCTGTTCCGAATTATCGACCTTTACAGCAATGAAATTTTCCTGATCACCCTTTGAAAGATAAGGTGTGAGATCGTAACGGAATGAGCTGTAGCCATAATGCCGCTTACCTACGGAAACACCATTGATCCAGACCTCACTTTTTTGATAAACTCCATCGAAATCGATAAAGACCATTTTTTCATCTGTATCAACGTCAAGTTTAAACGATTTCCTGTACCAGCCAATTCCACCAGGTAAAGCACCGCCACCTGGAGATGCCGGGTTTTTCTCACTGAACTCCCCTTCGATGCTCCAGTCGTGGGGAACATTTAAAGTCCGCCAGGTTACATTATCAAAAGCAGCTTTTTCAGCACCGGGCATGTCCCCCAGATGGAATTTCCACCCTTTCCCGAAATTTTCAACACTCCTTGGTTCGTTCTGAAATGTTTTACATTGCTGAAATACAATGACTAAGACTGAAATAAGAAATAAATTGCAGTTTGTTTTCATTTTGATTCATTTAAAAGCCTCCGCAAAAAACCAATCCTGTCATTTTGAAATTCTTTATAATCCAGACCATTAAATACATCGCTCTTATCGTTGTGGCAAAAATAGCAGCAAAGAACACAGTTGTCAAATAAATAATTCTCTTTTGTTCTTAACTTGGCAATTTCCAGCCACATTCCATGGCTTTGTCCTCGGCCTAACGCCCCATTTTGAGGAAACCTTTCAGATTTAAGGATCCCTGTCATGACGATCTTCTGACTTTCTTCCTCTTTTAGCCCACAGAAATAGCAGACTTTTTCCTGCGACTCGTACCAGATTTTAAATTCATGAAAATCGATGTGGTCACTAAGCCCTTTTTGCT
>JBAXWR010000414.1:0-5293 GCA_037128295.1 Mariniphaga sp. | reverse complement strand
GTTGACAAAACCCTGAAATTTGGCATTCTGTCTACCAGACAGGGATAGGTAGAGGAAGCATGATGCGGGATGCAGGATTGCTGGGTAACTGGGTAAATGGATTACAGGTAAAATAGACCTGCATCTTGGAGCTTAGATCGGCGCAAAGCGCCAAATAGTAGTACTTTTGTAAAAAAGTCAATATGGTTATGACTATTAAAAAGGGGTCGACGTTGACAAAAATAAAACAAGTGTTAAGTCATTATCCGGGCAAGGTAAAATACATTGACCTCTTGAAATATTGTGGAATAATAAAGCTTTCCCAAGATCCCTTGCAGTATCAAAAAATGATAAGGCATGAATGGGAATAACATTCTCCTGGATACAAATATCGTATTGTATCTTTTGGGTGGTGACCGGAGATTACCATCAGACTTCGCAAACAATATGGTTTGAAATTACCAGATGCAATCATCATAGTAACGGCGACATGGTTTAGGCTACCGGGGGGCTATGTTTTGCCGACAGGTTGTTGACCGCAATACAACCCTGTTTGAGTTGCATATTTATATACAGATCATCCTTTTTCCTACTTTCGCCGTATGAATAAGTTTGAGAGATTTGACAAGCAGTCGATCGCGATCCTGATACTGGATTATAGAATGCTGCCCCTTCGGAAGATGTTGGAGTTATCTAGTTGATGTTTAGCGCCTATTAGCAAGTTAGGCACCAAATAAACAATCACAAAATAAAACGTTATGAGCTTTGCAATTTTAAAACTTTCGTACAATGCAATTGGAGATCAACAACTTGAAGGTGGTATTTGTGGGTCTGGCTTTTTTATTAATAAAAGAACGTTTTTAACAGCTCACCATGTTTTAAATTCTAAGTCAAAATTACCCAATAAGGGATTTAAATACTGTCAATTTTGGTTAATTTCTAGAACAAACCAAATAATCGAGGTAACAGATGAATTTATTAAAGACTTTTCGACAATTGATACTTCAATGATTAAGTTTTCAAATGATCAAAATGTGAGTTGTCAAAAAATAAATGAAAATCGCCCAAAAGTTGGCGATAAAATTTCGAATCTGGGTTACATAGGGTCAAGTATGCCAAAAATTGATGCTCATTGGTGTAGCACGAAATTATCGATCAAATCTGCGGACATCGCGAATAGTAGAGCAGATGGATTTGGCATTATCAATTCAATCAGCAAGATGAAAATAACTTCGAATGATGTGAATATTAATGATAAAACAATAATAACTACATCATATCCTGGGATTATTGGAATGTCTGGTGGTGCATCACAAAATGAAATGAATGAAATAAATGGAATTTTATCTTTAGGCCTTCCACCTGATGTACAAAAAAAGGCTTTTATGGGAGCAATTTGGATTAAAGAAGTTTTGGAAATAATTTAATTCGGAGCCTAATGTGCCTTTAAGCACAAGAATTTCAAGGTATTGCTGCTTGGTAATAGAGCATAAATCCAACCGGTTCCCACTTAAGCAACTTGATCCGGTCACTGCGTTTAATCACGCCCGGTAAATTCCCCGCAGATTATTGCGGAAACTGGGGACGGGGCTTGCCCCTGGGGTCATACCATTTATTGATAAAAATGACCACTTCTCCAGACAAGGGATTACTTGAGAGTTTATAGGTAACAATACTACCTAAGCCATTAAAAGACTTTCGCATGTCGGTTGCTCCATTATAAAGAAAATAGCTCAGAGAAAAGGTGAATGAAAACATGGCATCGGACAAAACATATCAGGCACCGATAAACTTCATGCTGGGCAGTCGGCTAGGGATTATCACATGAAAAGGGGAAATGTAGTCTTGGGTTAACAATGCAGGGTTCAGAATGATTGTAAATTAAATACTACAGAAAGATCTAAAAGACAGCAATCAATGTAATAAAAATATAACAAATGTTAATAAAAATATAAACTATTAACGTTGCAACAAAAATACTTACAGTATCTTTGCAGTGAAATATTTTGATCAATGATTGCTTTTAAGGACATAATACCCAGACAATACAGTGATTTAGACAGTTTCAGGTCCCTCGTTTCTAACGAAGACTTTAGGGAGTATGTCGGAGTTTCCTTTGATAAATATGAAGCCATCCTTGGAAGGGTTGATAGTATAATTGATCAATCTGCCCATAAAATTCAAGGTCCGACTTTAACGAATGCCTTGTCGATGTATAAATGTACATCACATTTTTATGACCATTCCCCAGCATTATTAAATAGCTCTGCAAGCACGAATAGTCTTTGGGCGGATACGGTAAATCACAATGGTATAGCTATTTCAGCAATTGTCGAGTCAAGCGATATATTTGAAGCAAACAATAAAAATAGTTTACGATTCCTTACGGGAGCCGAAGCTTCGAGCCGGGATACTGTACCCTTTTATCCTTGGGAAAGCTTTTCTTCTTTTCTTAATCTGGAAGGAAATGCGATAAGTCGTTTCCAGCCATTTATCGAGACAAAGCCACAGCATGACAGCCATTTTATCCGATCTCTAAAAGAGAAATATGGCACTGATTGGCTGTTTATGTATAAAAAGCTTATAAGGTTGATTCTGGTGTTGAAGATCCTTTTTCTTATTGAAAAACTCAAATTTCATTATCAGCAAATAATATTTTTCAATTCAATTTTTCGCTTCTCGGAATTTGAATACTTCGATCTTGTGTTTACTTTGAAGAGGTTGGGCAACAATTCACTAGTAGTAATTGTTAATCACCCAATTTTTTCATTAAAAACCAAAATCGAATATGAAAACCAAGAATATAATTAGTATTTGTAATTTTTTCGATAAAAATATTGAAAATCTGAATCTTACAAAAAGACAAAAAGCAGAAATTAAAATAACCGTTAATATTTTTCACCGATCCTTAAAGCATAAAAACCCAGTTGAGTATCTGAAAGATCGAGTTTCGGCTGAACAAATGGGTGAACTTATAAAGTACATTATGGACTTCCATAAAAAAATACTGTAACCAGATGAATATCGGAGAAACCATTAAAAGCATTCGGAAAAGGAAAGGGTTAAGTCAAAAGAAACTAGCAGAACTTAGCGGGATATCTCAAACGTATTTATCACAGATTGAGAAATTTGGCGTGAGAAACCCATCCCTGGAGATATTAACTAAGATTAGCTTGGCACTAGAACTCCCATATCCCGTATTCGCATTTCTTTCATTAGACTACTCTGATATTGCTAAAAACAAATTGGCAGCCTACAAAAAAATCGAACCTGCGGTAGATGCCCTTATTAAGGAGTTTTTCCTTTCTGAAGATAAAAATCGAAAGAAAAAGAATTAATCCTTGAACATCAATTCACTAACAATGTGCATTGTCAAATATTAATTATTTTCATTGAAAAAACAATCATTGTAATACAATCGTCATGATAATTAGTAAAATAAAGCTGGTTAATTGGAAAAATTTCAAAAATGTTGAAGTTTCCTTAACCGAACGAAATTTTATCGTAGGAGCCAATGCTAGCGGGAAATCAAATTTCCTGGATGTTATCCGATTCTTACGGGATATCGTGAAACAAGCCGGAGGATTGCAATACGCCGTGGATCAACGCGGAGGGGTCTCTAAGATAAAATGCCTTGCGGGAAGACAAGTACCCGGAGTTGAAATTAGCGTTGAACTCTCTGATTCTACACCGGAGCATAAGCCTCTTTGGCGTTATAAGCTGGCATTTATACATGCAGGTGGAGGATTTTTGAAAAATCAAGCAACGATAATGGAAGAAGTTGTGGTGGATTTAGTAAATAAAAAAACACTTTTACATAGAAAAGCTAATAAAGAGGAAGACAAGGAGACTTTGAAGTTTACTTTTCTAGAACAACCAAATGCCAATGCTCCATTCCGCGACATATATTTCTTTTTTCAGGAGACCCAGTACCTGCACATCGTGCCTCAACTTATCAGAGATGCTGATTCATACCTTTTAGCAGCCAATAAGGAAGATTTCTTTGGAAGAAATCTATTGGACAGGATGAATAAAACTAATAAAAAGACTCGGGATAGTTACCTGAAAAGAATAAATGAAGTGCTTCAAGTGGCAGTGCCCCAATTGCAAAATATTACACTAGTGCCAGATAACAAGGGTATTCCTCACCTTGAGGCGACTTACATACACTGGAGAGCAAAGGGGGCGAAACAACAAGAAGCACAGTTTTCGGATGGCACATTGCGTTTAATTGGTTTCATGTGGGCATTACTTGATGGACAAGAAACGATTCTTTTAGAAGAGCCAGAGCTATACCTCCATTCAGCCATTGTTCGGCAATTACCAGAGTTCATTTATAAAATGCAACGAAGAAAAGGAAGGGTTAGACAAGTTTTTATTTCCACACATAGTTATGAGCTTTTATCGAATGAAGGTATTGGGGGAGATGAAACGATCGTACTTATGCCGGCCAAGGAGGGAACTGTTGTGCAAAAGGCATCCGAAATAGAAGATATAAAGAGGTATTTAGATGCTGGGATTACAATTGCTGAATCTGTAATCCCAAAAGTTGCACCGGCAAATATCCAACAAATACTAAACTTTTAACTTGATTTTATGAAAGTTGATATTGTTGGAGAAGATGAGGTTACAAGAGCTGTTATTTTAAGGCTATTAAAGGATTTCAGATCTGATATTGAGATTGGTAATATTCTCCCGGCAAGAGGTGGTCAAATCGTAACTCTTGCGCCCAAATATAATAATATTGATTCTCATATTATACTGTTAACAGATCTGGATGCATATATTTGCCCTCCAGCATTGTTGAATGATTGGCTTGGAAATGAGCCGCTAAATCCCAAATTTCTATTTCGTATAGCTTACCGAGAGGCTGAGTCATGGTTGATGTCGGACAGAATTGGATTTTCAACCTGGGTAGGAGCAAATATTGCTTTTATCCCAGAGTCTGTAATCATTGACAACAGAAAACAAATCAGGGAATTAGTATTTCCATACAAACCGAGTTTATTTTTGATGCTGGAAATAGCCTCAAAATCAAGAAAAAAAGAGATAAGAGATGGTCTTACATCGAAATCAGGCGCTAAAAAAGGCCCCCTGTATAATTCGACTTTAATCCCATTTATTGAGAACAGTTGGAATATTAAGGCTGCTATTTTAAATTCAACAAGTTTAGAAAGAGCGGTACAAAGAATTATTGATTTCCAGTAATAATTTCAATAAAAAACGAGACCTCTTTATAATCACAAAGCGCCATAAAACAAAAAAAGGAGAACAAACTTGTCCTCCCTCAACCTTGCATTGGCGCGAAGTGCCA
>JBAXWR010000413.1:0-5300 GCA_037128295.1 Mariniphaga sp. | reverse complement strand
TTGACTCTTAATCTTTCTGCGAAATTCAGCAGGATTTGTTGGGGAAAAAAGGGTTTTCCCCCAGATCACGCAGATTGACGCAGAAAGAACTACATTTGCACGAATATATTCTCTTTTTCATGGGAACACTCGAAATTTCTGATAATGAACTTCTATCGAGAGCCAGACATGGGATTACCAAATCAAAACTAATGTCAATTGCCCACGAAACAGGATTAACCTTGAAGGAACTTAGTTTATATTTAAGAATATCAACTCGTTCTATTCAGGAAAAAGATGCAAATCAAATGATTGCGCCCGGACCATCAGAACGAGCTTTGTATATTTCCAGACTATTCAAATCCGGGAACGACCTATTCGGCAATAGGAATAAATTTCACAATTGGCTGAATATGGAAAACCTGGCAATGGGGGGAGAAAAGCCTGTTTCTTACCTGGATACTTTTTCAGGGATACAACTTGTGATGGATGAGTTGAATTCGATAGAATATGGATTTCCAGCCTGATGATTGTTTACTGGATTTCAAAAAATGGAACAATGGGCAAATATAAAAATCTGCCCATTGTGTTTTTTATAACTTACCTTCAACTCCTGATATTACTACTTTTTTTACATTGAGGTTTCCAACCACCATTTTTACGAATGGCTTCCCATCTTTCAAACCGACATTTCCGAAACCTGTTTCAGCCGAAAGGAAGCTTTTGAAATCGCCGATTTTTGAATCAATGTGCAACACACCATCAACCGCATCGTAGCGAACACCGGTCAATCCCTGTAGTAGTCCGTAGCTTGACATGGCGCGTGCATACCAATGACCACATTCGTATTCATCGAAAGGGTTCCGGGTAGTGCCATCATACCGGGTACGGCACGTCCTGACAATATCAAGTCCTTTCTCAACTTCACCCATCAACATCAGATGGGAGGCTACCTGATATTCGATACCGGTCCAAACCTCATTGCTGTAAACAAAAGGCAAGGAAAGCTTACCACCTTTGGGCCAATTGCAGAGGAGCAGGCCACCATCTTTGCCGATTGCATAAGTAGGGCGCTGCGGATTGGCATGATCTGAAAGGTCATGTTTAAGGTTATACTTATAAACAGCATCAAGGTGACTTTTGATCGGAGCTCCATCAATCGGATTGTCCAACCCGCTCATCCTGGCCAGCCAGAAACCAAGCACACCATCTGAAAGGCATCCCTTACCATATTGATATTTTGGGCCTTCCTTTTCAAGTAACTTTTGAGCCTCTTCCGAATAGTTTGAATTCCACATGTTCTTCGAAAGTTCTACAGGATTCGGGGCTTTTAACCCTTTCCACTTGATTTTCTGGATAAAATACTCCCCATCGTATAAAGAGTCCACCATAAATTTTTGGCCCGACTCCATTAGCTTTTTGTACTTCGTTACATCTTCGCCTAGTGATTCGCCCATTTTCGTGACCGACAACAAAGCACCAAGGTAGAAACTGTTGCACATGCCATCAGGTCCCCAGAATTCGATATCATAAGTGTTGTGATGAGGTTCTTCCACAATACCTATGTTGCGTGGGTCCCATGTTGAGATGCAATAATCCATGCTCTCCTTCACTTTGGGATAGAGGTCTTTCATCCATTGGTTGTCGCCACTGATGCGCCAGTCGCGGTAAACTTTCATCATCCCACCCAATTGACCATCTGCAGCAGCATGAAAATCGTGAACTTTTGGCCTGATCGGTAAGGCGGATCTGAAAGCCTGGTGACCGGTTTCGTTCTGGCTAATATTGAATTCCGTATTGCGCAACGATCTTTCCAGAGATGGGAACAGGTGCGGAATCGCTTGAGCATAATTCCAGACATGGGTGCATGAACCTTCGCAGCAACCCGATTCGTCGTTGCAACCTTCCCAAGCCCATAATTTTCCATCTCGTTGGCGTAAGATTGTTGGTGATTTCAGGATCGTAAGATTGGCTGCAACCGCCTCCAAAACCTCTGAGGGCAAGGTGCTGCCATAAAACGCGTCAGTAAACAGTTGAGATTTGGATTTCAGATCTGAGTAATTCATTTGCCAGTAATTGGCCACCTCATTGATATTCTTGAATTTGCCTGAATACCAGGGTTGATAAAAAGGTGAGCTGCAACAACTGGAACCAGGATCACATTTGGGTGTCCCCTTCGGATCTTCACCCAACCGGATATTTGAATCGGACACGTACCACGAAACCATTAAACGGATCGTTTTCTCCTCGTTTGGTGCAAGCGTGACTGGAACGTACAACGAGGCTCCCGGAGCATCTTTTTCAACGGGCGAAACAGACTGAAGCTTGCCCTGCTCAATATTTCCCCAAGTCATCGTAAGCGGGTCCCACCATCCACCGCGAAACCAGCAATGATCGGTAACGGTTGTAGGTTGATCTGTAAAAATTGCAAAATCACCCTGTTGGAACGGTTCTTTTTCAGTCCCTTTCTGTTTGAGTACAAATCCGTTGGTCATGGGTTCAATAGAATTCACCCCGGATCCTTTTTTCATAAAATTTACAGAATTGAAGGAGAAAACCGCTTCAATTTTTGACGACCCGGTATTTTTGAATAAATATTCAAGCGATCCTACCGGAAGGCTTGAATTATCGGCGTCACCCGGAATAAAAGGGCTCCACCCCGAAATTTTTACCGAAAGTGGCAAATCATTGTCGCTCATTTGAATATCGGCAAAAGGGAACCTGGTTGTAAAATTGACATTTTGAAAACGTGGCAGACCATATGAAGTCCTTTCACCTCCACGTGCTGTATTGGGTCGTTCAAAGTATTTCCATGTCGGGATTGGCCCCTCAAGAACCTTGGCTCCATTTTCCAGGCCCTTCACAGAGATCGCTGCAAATAGCAATGGCTCATTGTACATATCGGCTGAATTTCGGACCGAAACATGCGATATTGCACCAGTTCCTTCAAGGCAGATCATCCCAGCACCAATCCCGCCGATCGGGAAAGCAATATGATCCAGGTTGGAGCCAGTGTAGGATGCGTTGAACTGCCTTTTTTGTGGTTGATTATTGACTTGATCTTTTGGACCTTGATTGACACAGGAAATACAATAGAAATATAGAAATATTGGTAGATATAGTCTGATATTCATTGCTTTATCATTTAAAAGCCTGACTAATTGAGGATATGGAAGTTCCAAATAATTTTTGAGTAATATCGCTTAACTTGTTTTCATTACCCGAAATGTGGAAGATCTGCTGTTTGTGCATGATTTTCCCGCCCGGTGCAAGCAAAGCCGCAGGGGAAGAACTTTCGATTTCATAAAATGGCCCCATAATCGAACCATCTGCAACGGGACCATCATTGTACGAATTGACCGCATCGCCACTTAAAGGATTCTTTTGTTCACCCCATTTCGAATTGACATATTTGTGCTTTCCTTCCGGCTTTGAATAGGTGAGCAACGTCAACACCTTATTGATAGGGTCATAGCTACCGCAAAAGGATAAAGCCCTGTTGGGGGAAAGTCCGATTTTGGAACGGTGTTTCCCGTCGGTCTTGAAGAACAACATCTTTTCGCTAATTTTTAACCGGTCGGGTGGTACTTTACCGAAATAATCGTCGGTTACAATTTTTCCCAAATCGGATTCTTTTCCAGATTTAAAAGGTATGAAAACGACCCCTTGTTCAGAGGGATTGAACATAGAAAGTAACCAGATGGATAAAAACCCGGTTTTTTCGGTCCAGGCAGAAGTCCCTTTGTTTGTAAGGGTATTCTCCGTTTCGTAGGCTACAAAGTTCAGTGAATCACCAAGAGTTAGCTTCAACGATTGTTCGACATCGCTTCTTGACAGTAATTTAATTGATCTTTCGATTCCAATCACAAGATTAGTCCCTGATGCATTGGCAAGGGTAAAATCGTTTTTGAAAGTGGCACTTCCCGAACTTTTAGAGATTAATTCAAACGGTGTTGAGTCAAGTTCTTTTGGAACAATCCAATTCGCAAAAACCTGTTCCTTTCCTTTCGGGAAATAGATCGAAAATGGGCCTCCTTCGGGACCTAACCAGAATCGTTCCTCACCACCATAGGCATTAAACTGCGGACTTACCTTACCCGATTCAATCAGCTTGTAATTGATCCAACCAAAGCTTTTACCTTCCAACCCATTGGCTGAACTTGTCATGACCCGTCCTTGCCAGGCAGGAATAACAAGCAAGGAAGCTTTCGTAACAGAATCTCTCAATTCGAGGGTTTCAATTTTATGGGCTGCAAGAAAAGCAACATCAAAACCATAGGTTCCTTTTTCAGAAACAGTCATGGCCTTTTCAACAACTTTAGCTTTTTGCCTGACCGGTTGGTTACAAGCAAAAAGATTAAATGCTAACAATAAGTATATTAAATAGTTAACCCTATCAGAAAAAACTCTTCTCATGGCGATAGAAATTAATTATTTTCAAGTTGCTGCCAGGTTGGAAATTTCGGGAATTTGTTGTGCGGATCGGCCTGGTACCAATAGCAAACAGAGGCTATGTCAGATTGTTGGGCAAGGTACCTTCCATCCTTGTGCCATCCCAAATCCTGAATGGTCACTTTCAGGTCTTTTTCAAATCGGATAGGATCAACAATGTGCCACCGGTACAAACCAAATCTTTGTTGTGTTTTATAGGACCCATCACCTTTGATTACCTGTACCAAACCGGAATAGGGCGTGCAAAATTCCTTGTATTGACCACCCCTGTCGAAATTATAGGAACCACAGAAGTAGTCCTCAGTACCTGTTCCACAAATTGTTGGGAATTTCGTGTCGCCATCCATAAAGAATTTGATCTCACCTTCGCCCCACCAGCCATTGTTGCGGACACCCCAGGCAAGGTAAACGCCAACATACTGGCCTTTTCCCTTCACATTGTCGATAATTGTATAATCAGAAGTCATATTTGGGTTAGACCTTCTGTATTGGGCATGGAAATAACCGGCATCGGCTGGGACGTCTGTTAAAGTATAGTCCACCTGATAATAGAGGGTCATAGCATCCTTGTCGTTGATGTTTTCCATGGTGATCTTACACTTTTTACGGAAAGGCATTGGCCAGTAGCTGTTAAAAGCACTGCCCGGATTAACGCAAATTGGCAAAGAGGTAAGAGGTGCATATTCGCCCCAACCCATGCCGAAGAAATCACCAACAGGACATTCGACAGAAGGTTCTGCCTCGTCGTCCCAATAGATGCGCATAATGGTATATCGCCAGTTCCCAGTTGGTGTCATCCAAATGTGTTGAATGGATCCCGAACCTTCGATTTCGGCTATCGTTATGTTTTCACCCGATTTAATCCGGAT
>JBAXWR010000412.1:0-5306 GCA_037128295.1 Mariniphaga sp. | reverse complement strand
AACGTTGAATGCCCAGGGTGGAAGCAAGGCGATTCAATATTTTGGCTCTTTGGCATACCTTCACGAAGGTGATATGTTCAAGGATTACAACAACGGAAAAGGTTATAATCCAAATTACGACTACGACCGTTTCAATTTCAGGAGCAACATCGACATCAAACTGACCAGGACAACCAAATTCAAATTGAATTTGTCAGGTTATTATAGCCTGAAGAATACCAATTATAACAACGATGGCAGTACCAGCAGGGCTGACGCATGGATGTGGAAGGCAACCTATGGTTTGGCCCCCAACTTGTTTTTACCCATGTACTCCGATGGCAGATGGGGCGCAAACCAGGAAGGTGGAAACAATACGGTTAACCCCTTGGCCATTGTTTACAATATTGGGATCAGGCAAACACGCACAACCCAGTTGAACTCCGATTTTACCCTTGAACAGGACCTTAGTTTTATTACCAAAGGCTTGAATGCCAAGGCCACACTGTTTTTTGACAACAGCATCCGCTCTGAAGGTGGTATTTACGACGTAAATAACCATGGCCGGGCTGGGGAACCAGCTACCAATATCCTGTACAAACAGATTTATCCGATGAAATATACTGGGCCAACCCAAAATCCAAGTGAATATACTGTATTGCTTCCGGTAAGTGATGAAGAATATGGTTGGGTGTTGCGTCCCTGGACGATTCGTGATGAATCGGTTTTTGATGGTGAAAACTGGACCGCAGGTATTCCTGTTGACCGCCGGTTAATGTACCAGGCGCAATTGAACTATTCCCGGAAGTTTGGCAAACACAATGTTTCTGCAATGGGCTTGTTTAAAAGGGAAGAATTTGCCTCAGGGAGCATGTTCAAGAATTTCAGGGAGGATTGGATTTTCCGCGCCACTTATGACTACAATTCTAAATATCTTTTTGAAATGAACGGTGCCTATAATGGATCGGAACAATTTGGACCTGGGTATCGTTTCGCTTTTTTCCCTTCAGTTGCACTTGGGTGGAATATTTCAAACGAGAAATTCTTCAAGGTTAAATGGGTCGATAAATTAAAGCTCCGTTATAGTATGGGAAAAGTTGGGGACGACAAAGTGAGCGGTAGCCGCTGGTTGTATGCCTCACAGTTTGCATACGGTGGAAAAGCAGGCCTCAATGAAATTTCAAATGGTGTCAGCCCTTACACGATGTACAGGGAATCGGTAGTCGGTAATCCTGATATTCAATGGGAAACGGCAGTTAAAATCAATGGAGGGCTGGAACTTGCCATTTTAAAGAATATGTTCACTTTAACCGTTGACTATTTTACAGAAGACCGTACAGGTATTTTGCTTACAGGCAGCCAACGGAATATCCCCGCCTTTTTTGGCGCAACTGCCCCAAGTGCCAACCTTGGACAGGTAAAATCGAAGGGATATGAAATTGAGCTTGGATTTAATAAAAGACTCACTGAGAATATTAATCTATGGTCCACTCTTTCATTATCACACAATGAAAACAAGATTATTGAAAGGGATGATCCACCTTTGCAATACAGTTACCTCAATGCCAAAGGCTATCCGATCGGGCAACAAAAGAGGTTGCTGAAAACAGACTTTTATAACAACTGGGATGAGGTTTATGCAAGCGTTCCTACTGAAACTGCTGATTTACAGAAACTTCCAGGTTATTACAATCTGATCGATTTCAACGCTGACGGTATTATCAAGACTAGCGAAGACACTCCTCCTGTTGGGTATTCCGAAATTCCTCAAAACACTGCCAGTTTAACACTGGGAACCAGTTATAAAGGGTTTTCCTTTTTGCTTCAGTTGTATGGTGTCAACAATGCCAACCGGTATATTGGGTTTGACAATTTTGCAAGTGACACGGATATTTTGTATGCCCATGTAGCTGATTATTGGTCGAAAACCAATACAAATGCCTCTTCATTTTTACCAAGATGGAAGACACAAGCAGAGAACATTGGAGATTATTATTTATACGATGCTTCTTATCTTCGCCTCAAAACTGTTGAGGTTGCCTATACCTTCAACGATCTGGCCTGGGTGAAAAGGGCAGGTTTTTCAAACCTGAAGCTTTCGCTAAATGGGAACAACCTTTTCTTCTGGTCGAAATTACCGGATGATCGTGAGCTGACTTACACTGGTGGTAGTGCTACTGAGGGTGCTTATCCAACTGTGAAGAGGATTATGTTTGGACTTGAATTAACTTTTTAAGATTGAAGAAAATGAAAAAGACAAGATATTCAATAAACTCCGTTATCATTTTCCTGATTTTAATGCTGGGTTCATCATCGTGTGAAAAATACCTCGACAAAGCACCGGAAGCCAGTATTACTGACAAGGATGTATTCGGAAACTTTACAAGCTTTCAGGGGTTTGTGGAAGAGATGTACAATTGTGTTATTGACCCAGACAAAGCCGGGGCATGGAACAAATATTTGTTTGCAGACGAAACCCTGAACAATTATCCATACAATTTTGATTATGGAAATTATTGGGGCAATGAAGCTTACTTTTTTGGTGTAACCCCAACAACCTCTACATTGGCCAGTAATACTGCCAGGGACAGACGTATATGGGAATATGCATGGTACGCAATCCGCAAAGCCAATATGGCATTGGCCAAAATCGATGAACCTGGTTTGTTCGAAGGGACCGAGGAGGAAAAAAACCACATCAAAGGGCAGGCATTGTTTTTCAGGGGATGGTTTTATTTTGAAATTTGCCGTTATTGGGGAGGAATGCCATACATTACAAAGGTCCTGGACCCAACTGAGGACCTTGTTGCCACTCAATACAATCGACTTAATTTCCAGGAAACAGCCAAATTGATGGCCAAAGATTTCAGGGCTGCCGCCGATATTCTGCCAAATCATTGGGATTTGTCAGGTCCGGGACAAAAAACATTGCTGAACAATCGCGACAGGATCAATAAGTTTTTTGCTTTGGGTTATCTTGGGAAAGCGTTGTTGTATGCTGCAAGCCCCATGATCAACGAAGAGGCAAAAGGGACTAATACTTACGATGCTGCTCTGGCTGGACAGGCTGCAAAAGCTTTTGGCGAATTATTGACCCTTGCTGATCAGACCGGTATCTATAAGATGCAAACCTGGGCAACATGGACCGATAATTTCCTGAAATTGAACAACCTTAGGCCAGGCGGTACTGAAGCGATCATGATGCCGATCATCTATGACAGGACTCGTGTCAGGAATTCGACTCTTGGTGCAATTTGCCCATCCTCAATGGGATTGAACAGTGGTACCAATGCCGATGTGCCAGCCCATAACTTCACCAAAAATTACGCAATGGCTAACGGTTTGCCAATTACCGATCCTGCCTCCGGGTACAATCCTTTGGATCCATGGACAGGCCGTGAACCTCGTTTCTACAAAGACATTGCCATTGATGGAGAAAAATGGTGGTCAACTGCAGGTTCGGATCAGTTTGCACAACTTTACAATGGAGGCCGTCACCGTTCACAGATCAACCCACCAAGCGTTACGGGGTACTACCAAAAGAAATTCAGCGGACTGAGTCCCACCTTTTCTTTGACCGTAGCTGGTTCGTTGATGGAGTTTGTCCCTTACATGCGCCTTGCCGATATTTATCTGATGTACGCCGAAGCAGTCAATTTCAGTGAAGGTGGTTCCCCGAAGGCAACCTCTGGCAATTATTCCAAAACAGCCGAAGATGCTATAAATGTAGTTAGAACCCGCGCACAATTGCCGAATATCAATGCCAAATTCACAGCAACCAAGGAAGCCTTTTTTGAGGAAATCGTTCGCGAGCGGGCAGTTGAGCTCTCATTTGAAGGATCGCGGTTCTGCGATTTGCGCCGTTGGAACAGAAACTGGGATCCAAGGTACCTTGATAAAACTGCTATCGATTTTGACCGGGCAGCCAATGGCAAACCCATCAACATCGTTGAACGGTTGGTCGTAAGGAGAACTGCTGAAAAGAAACACAACTGGGTACCGATTCAGGTAAAATATACCAAACAGTACGAAGGTTTTCCGCAAAATCCGGGATGGTAAGGTTCGAAAAATAAATTTAAAACTTTAACAAATGAAGAAGAAATACACTATCATACTGGCTTTTCTAAGTTTGGCATTATTATTTATCTCAAATAATGTACGTGCCCAGGAAGAGAAGTCAATCGTTGTTAAATCTGTTGTGAATGACCAGGATGGTAAGCCAGTCGTCAACGCAGAAGTGTTTAGCGGTAACTCTTTTACCAGGACCGATGCTGAAGGGAAGTTCTCGATTAAAGTGGAACCGGGGTCAAAACTGATCATTGAAGCGCAAAATTTTGATATTGCCACTTTTACAGTTGATGAAGCGAAGATCAGGACTAAAATTGTTCTGAATCCCACAAAATTTCTGTACGAAAATGATGCAAAAGTCAACCTGGCATTCAGGCAGGCTTATGAAGGCGATGTTGTTGGTACAATAAGTAAAGTCAATACAACCGAAGTGGGCAGTTACGACAATGCCATCTGGGCTGATAACATCTTAACAGGACGTACCTTAGGAATGATCGGAAGCAACAACATCCGTGGCTTGGGAATCGGAATCAATGTTGCCGACCTTACCGGTAGCGGATTGAACTCAGGTAATGCGCTTTTTGTTGTTGACGGTCTTCCACGCGACATCACCTCGTTGAGATTGTCTGAAATTGCTGATATTACTGTGCTTAAGGATGTGAATGCTTCGGTTTTATATGGCAGTGCCGCTATAAACGGGGTCATCCTGATTACGACAAAACGTGGTGAAGCCTTTAAAAACATGTCTTCCTTCTCAGTTAATTCTGGATTGTCAACCCCAAGGGCTCTCCCAAAATACCTGAATTCGGCTGATAACATGACCTATTATAATCAGGCCAGGATCAATGATGGTCTCACTGCACCGTACGCTGATGCCACCATTGAAAGTTACAGGTCAGGCGACAAATACCGGTATCCAAGTGTGGATTATTATTCTAGTGAGTACCTGAAGTCGTTTAAAAATTATGTTGATTTAAAAGGTGAATTTTCGGGGGGTAACGAGGTTGCCAAATATTATTCAAATATTGGGTGGTATTCCGATGGTGGAATCCTGAATTTTGGACAGGGTGCCAAGGCTCGGAATAACATCTTCAATGTACGCGGGAATGTCGATCTGAAAATCAACAAGGATATCAAAACTTCCATTGACGGAACTGCCACATTTGGTGACAATAAACGTCAAAGAGGTGATTTCTGGGGTGCCGCAGGAACCAACAGGCCTTTCGAGTTTGCTCCTTTGATTCCCTTTACTTATATTG
>JBAXWR010000411.1:0-5343 GCA_037128295.1 Mariniphaga sp. | reverse complement strand
GCAGCCCACACATTTACGCGTATCGATCGCCATTGCATATCTCATCCTTTAGCCTCCTTCTTTGGTTGGGTTGTTAGAAAAGTAACAAAATTCCCGCGCATCCCTGTACCGCCCATGATCGGGTCGGTTACAACATGCGTGACCAGTTCTGTATCGTTGACACCGCGCCCGAAAGCGTAGGTCAGTGGTTTATGGTGGTGACCAAATCCATGTACAATATAAACCGAGTCCCAACGGATCCTTTCGGTGATACGCACCTTAACCGAGAAATTTGAAACCACACCATCCTGATTTTTGAGCCAGACATACTGATCTTTTTTAATACCCCACAACTCGGCCACCTGTGGATTTACCCAGACCGAATTTTCAGGCATCAAAGCCACCAGATTGCGATTGTTGGCCGTCCTACTGAAGGTATGCATCGGGGCACGTCCGTAGATCAGGCGGTAGAACCCGTCCTCGGGTTGAGGATGTGCCGTATATTTTGGCATCGCATCGAACCCGGCCTCCTGAAGTTCTTTGGAGTTCAACTGGATTTTCCCTGTAGGAGTCTTGAACTTGAAATCGGCATTTGGATCAATGTACAAAGCTGTTTTCCGTTCAAATTTTTTCAAGCCAATCCGCTCCATCTCATTAAGGGATGACCCGATCTTTTTAAGTTGCCATTCAAGCACTTCCTTGAAATCCTTATAATTAAAGTAGGCACCAAGACCAAGCCTTTCGCCGATCTGTTTAGCTATCCACCAGGCTGGTTTTGTTTCGTACATCGGTTCCACAGCCGGCATCCTGAGGGCAAGGGTCGGTTCGCGGTGTGCCGAAGCGCGTAAATCGTCATAACGTTCGAGGTAGGTACATTCGGGCAATACAACATCGGCATAACCTGTGATCTCCATCGGCATAGTGTCAACAACTACCAACAAATCAAGTGATTGCATTGCTTTCATCAATTCTTCTTTCAACGGTATCGCGACGATCAGGTTCGTGCCTGAAACGATCCACCCTTTTATCTCATGTGTATTTCCGGGTGCTGAAATTGAAGCCTCAATAATTGTATTTGTAATCGACTCTTTTGCAAATGAATACCTTCCATTTAAGGTATCCTGCCACGACCAAGCCGGTTTTGGATATTCAGGGCGTGGAAACTCGGGAACTTTGATCCCTTCCTTGAAATAAATTCCGCCCCGGTTTCCCCATGAACCCAACAAGGCGTTCAAAATGGCAATAGCACGCGACCGTTGGACATCATCGCCGTACCAGGTTGTGTGCCGCCCCGGATGGATAATTACCGAAGGTGCTGCATTCGCCATTTCACGGGCCGTATTGCGGATGAGTTCAGGTTTAATGGTCGTAATTCCATAGGCCCAATCTGGTGTATAGTCTTTTACATGTTCTTTAAGCTCCTTAAACCCTTCGGCATATTTCTCGACATAGGCTTTGTTGTAGCGGTCGTCATAGATCAGGACGTGGATCCACGCTAACAATAAGGCAAGGTCAGTCGAAGGTTTGATGGGCAACCAGAATTTCGATTTGCTGGCTGCGGTCGAAAGGCGCGGATCGACAGTGATGATCACAGCGCCTTTGTCAATTGCCTCCGACATTTCCTGCACCTGTCCATTGTGCATGTTTTCGCCAATGTGTGATCCGATTAGTACAAGGCAACGGGTATCACGGATATCCGTAACCTCAGGACTGCTAACCGATTCCCCGAAGGTGAGCTCAAAACCGGTATCACGTGGTCCACGGCATTGGGCAAATGAGGGCGCTGCGACATTGTTTGAACCAAAAGCGTTGAGTAGGTGGGTGAAATACTTTCCTGAACTGCCATGGTTAAAAAGAGCCATGCTTTCGGGTCCATGTTTTTCACGGATCTCCTTCATTTTGTTGGCGATAAAGTTCAAAGCCTCGTCCCATGTGGCTTCGCGATAGGTCTGCTCCCCATCTTTTGTAACCCTCATCAATGGTGTTTTTAGACGGTCAGGGTCGGAAAACATCCCTACACCACCGGTACCACGCGGACAAAGTCGGCCATTGCATTGCGGATCATCGTCATTGCCAATAATTTTCTGGATTTGACCATTTGGGGTCACGTAAGCCCAACCTGCACATTTCCAGAAGCAGACTTCACAATAGGTTGCCACCTTTTTCCCTGAGGCTAAAGATTGTGAGCCATCCGAAATTTTCTTTGATGACGCGGAACCTACAACCCAATTCACTACACCTGTCGTTAGGGCGGCAGCACCCAGCCCCAGTGAACCAATCTTGATAAATTTCCTCCTCGTATGCATTATGCTGATATTTAGAGTTTTAAGTATTATCTGAAATATACAGAAATAAAATAGAAATAAGTTGAAATATTATTTAACTGCTTATCCCTTTCGGTCAAGTCAATCTTGAAAGCATCATAAAGGAAGCGAATTACTTTTGAACGACTCCCCCTTTCGTAAAGGGGGGCAGGGGGGATTTTGATGCAATTGCTTAGATTATAATACATTACAATATGAATGAATTCGATTAAATAGCGAACTTGAATGAAATGGATAAGCAGATTAATTGATTTCAATTGCTTCAATTTCATTGCAGTCAAAAGTATCTGATTGAGCTGTCAATTGCAAAATTATAAATTGCCAATTAGGAGGGGAGTTATCCATATATCTGTATGTCAATATATTACATAAAAATATATGTTGTCAGATAACTTTATGACATGGGTCATAAAATAAACTGATGTAAAACATGTTTTTTGCAAAATGGACTTTAACGTGAACCGAAGTAAATTGTTGTAGTTTTGGGTTCGCTCACGTTTCAATAAATGGAAAAACAAAAACGGTACTCACGAAAATCATTTATCCGATGGATTGGATTCCTAAGCCTTGGTTTTGGGAGCTGGCTCATTTATCGCCTCACCAGTTTTCAAATAGAAAGGGAAGGCAACCTTGAGTTCAGGCATGATCAGGATATTTCGTTGGGAATCAGTTATTTTGGAAAGTATTACATTGTCAGGACAGAAAATTCGGTTCGGGTTTTTTCAACAACATGCACCCATGCGGGATGCCGGATTGGTATGGGCAATGGTTCAACGCTCCAATGTGGTTGCCATGGTTCACAATTTGACGCGGAAACCGGCAAGCCGATTAAAGGACCGGCTATCAAACCATTGAAAGAGCTTGAATGTAAGATGGATACAAAAACGGGGCAGTGGGTTGTAAGGTTTAGTGGGTAGGACACTGGCAACAGAGAGATGGTGGCTGGGGTCGTTTTATTTACACGGAGATGGGAGCAGACCCGGTTATAGAAAGTTACCGGCTTTTTTGTGGGCTGCAACGAATTGCTTTGGTGGGAAAGGAACAAATTTTATAGTTAGTGACGGCTTTACTCCAAGTGAAGCTTTCACTTCTGAGGAGAGTTGGGAAGAAGTACCTTTTCGTAATGTTTTGTTATACAGACTATTTAAATATTTTATTCCTTAGTTTACCTGATTAATTTTTAAAGCCATGTGAATAGATATTTAGTCCCTGAAACTTTGAATTTAGCTAATATTTCAGTAAATTTAAGGAGCTTTAGGAATGGGTTCAAAACCATTGCCATTACCATTGGCTTGAGCATAAAAAGCTTAAATGGCAGCCATTCAAGTTCAAAGGCTTCCTTAAAGACCTTAATGACTTTATAGACCTTAAAGACTTTAAAGACTTTAAAAATCATAAAATGAAAGCAACGAGCAACGCGCAACAAACACCAAAGAAAATGAGCATTAACCAACAAAATCGGGAGCCATTGATACCGCGCAGTGGCAACTACAGGAAGCTTTTCAGCTACCAAAAGGCAGAGGCAATTTTCGACATGACGTACTATTTTAGCCACAAATATCTTGAGCGCGGCGACCGCACAATCGACCAGATGGTCCAGGCCGCCCGTTCGGGGAAACAGAATATTGTTGAAGGGTGCGCTGCTTCTGCTACCTCGAAAAAGACTGAAATTATACTAATTGGTGTTGCGAAAGCAAGCCTTCACGAACTTCTGCTGGATTATGAAGATTATCTACGCACCAGGGAGCAACGTCAATGGGAGGATAATTCGGTTGAACTGCTCAAGATGCGCGAGCTTGGAAGAAAACACAACGGTACAGCTTTTTATATGCCCTTGGTGAAAACGCGCCCACCGGAAACCATTGCCAACATGGCGATTTGCTTATTAAAACAGACCGATTACTTGTTATTTAATCAGTTACAAAGGCTTGGTGAGGATTTTCTGAAAAATGGTGGGATAAGTGAGCGGATGACGAGGATGCGAATTGAGAGAAAAAGGTTTTAGTAAAAAAAAAAAATAAACTTTCGAATGTGGTGTCACGGTGACTATTCTCCGCATCAACAGTCACCCGGACACTAAAACAAAGTTTGAACAGATTTAACATAGTGAGATTGTTTTTTTACCTTATTTTCGCACTTCAAATGTGATTTTATAATAGCCCTTCTATTTTGATGGATTTTCGCAAACTTACAAAGTTCTTCCAATTCGATACTGCCGGCTGGATTGCCACATCCGGTTTGCTTGTTTGCGTATTGAGCGGGGTTTTTCTGGCGGTGCCTTACGATTTTACCCGTGCCCATCAATCTGTTTCTGAAATTTTACTTTTGAACCCGCCAGGTAGTTTTATCCGCAACCTCCATTATTGGAGCGCACAGTTGTTCTTTATTTTCACGGTCTTGCATATCTACGACCACCTTCATAAATCTACAGAAACCAACATCCGGAATAAGCGAACCTGGTTGGTTTTGTGTATCGCGATCTTTTTCCTTGGCTATGAAATGATTTCAGGGTTTATTTTGAAAGGGGATGCAGGGGGTATTCAGGCTCGCAGGATCTTTGCCTCAATGTTAAGTTCAGTTCCATTTATTGGAAATGTGTTGAGTACAGCCCTTTCAGGAACAGAAGATAATACGCAGATTGTTTATATCCAGCATGTTGCGCTTGGAACAATTCTGTTGATGATCGGAGTTTATGACCATTTAAGGACTATTTGGCCAAGGATTCGGACTTTTATGGTTGTTCTGGTCTTTCTTTTTGTTGTTGGGTTGATTTTCAGGGCTCCGCTTGGATTGGTGGAAAGTAGTGCGATTAAAGGTCCCTGGTTTTTCATCGGGATCCAGGAACTGCTCCATTTAACGAGTCATCCGGGAACCGTAGTTTTACTTATTGGGTTATTGTTTGTGGTTTTTTATTTGCTTCCGCGGATAGCCAAAAATTTCAGGATGAAAGTCAAAATTGTCCTTCTGTCCACCGCCGTTACTTACTTGGTACTGACCCTTTTTGTTTTGGTGTTTCGTGGGGATAACTGGCAATGGCAGG
>JBAXWR010000410.1:0-5384 GCA_037128295.1 Mariniphaga sp. | reverse complement strand
GGGGTTGGGTCGGAGTACTCATCATTCTTATTGCATTAGGAAGTGTTTATCATCTGTTTCGAAAATACGGAAGGAGGTAAATTGTGGCCGGAAACATTATTGAGTTGGTTGATCTGACCAAAAAATACGGTTCTTTTACTGCCGTTGATCAACTCAACCTGACCATCCGCAAGGGTGAGATTTTCGGATTGCTCGGACCAAATGGCGCAGGTAAATCCACAACAATCCTGATGATGCTTGGACTGACTGAACCCACTTCCGGTTTTGCCAGGGTATGTGGCATTGATCCAACAACCAAACCGATAGAGGTCAAAAGGATCGTTGGCTATCTGCCTGAGGATGTTGGGTTTTATGCAAACAGAAGCGGAATGGAAAACCTGATGTTCACCGCTATGTTAAACGGTCTTTCGAAACATGATGCACGAGTAAAAATCGATGAGTTGCTTGCCCTCGTTGGCTTGAGTGAGGCTGCCGGAAAAAAGACCGGCAAATATTCGCGTGGAATGTTGCAACGGCTTGGACTGGCAGATGTTCTGATTAAAAATCCTGAAGTTATCATTCTAGATGAACCAACTTTGGGGATCGATCCGACAGGGGTAAAGGAGTTCATCGAATTAATCGTTACCTTGAGTAAGGCTGAGGGACTTACTGTTATCTTCTCTTCCCACGACCTTCACCATGTACAACAGGTATGCGACCGTGTAGGGCTATTTGTAAACGGCAAATTACTGGCAGAGGGAGATATCCCCACCCTTTCGAGGAAGTTGTTCACAAAAAGTCAATATGTAATTGAAGTTGGCATATCAAAGAAAATATCTGATTTACAGGCTAATTCGGAACTTAGGTATTCAACCGGCTGGTTAAGGCAACTGTTGCAAAAGATTGATGGGATAGTTGATGTCGAGATGAATAAGGATATTTTTCAAATCGCCTGTTCCCATGATTCCACTTCAGAGATCGCAAAAGCCATTGTAGAAGCAGGTGAAGGATTGATCTATCTGAATAAAAAAGAGTACGGACTTGATGATATTTACTATCGCTATTTTGAAGGAGGTGACGGCCATGAATAACAATGAAAAAATTCTCCATCCATTCAGGGTCATTCTGAATAAAGAGATTTCCGATCATGTGAGGAGCTGGCGATTTATCATCCTTATTGTAATTATTGCCCTAACTTGTTTCGCATCACTGGCTACTGCGCTATCCAATATGGGTAAAGCGGTAAAACCCGGCGACCCGGAAGGTGCTTTTTTCTTTCTGAAACTGTTTACTTTAACCGATGGGACACTACCACCTTTCATGGCTTTTATCAGTTTCCTGGGTCCCTTGCTAGGCATCAGCCTGGGTTTCGATGCAGTTAATTCAGAACAGAACAACAGAACGTTGAGCCGTGTGTTGGCCCAACCCATCTACCGCGACTATTTGCTGAATGCCAAATTTCTGGCTGCACTGGTCGTTATCAGTGTTATGTTTTTTGCATTGGTTTTCCTCGTCACGGGGATAGGGCTTATTGCAATTGGAATTCCTCCAACTGTTGAAGAGTTCTCGCGGATTGTATGCTTTCTTGTTCTAAGTGTTTTATATGTCGCATTTTGGTTAAATCTTTCCGTTCTTTTTTCTGTAAGGTTTCGGCAACCTGCCACTTCAGCCCTTTCGGGGATAGCCATTTGGTTGTTTTTTACGATTTTTTATGGGATGATTGTCAACCTGATTACCAAGCCCTATACACCCTCGCCGATGGCGACAGATCAGTATGTTTACGCTTTTGAATCATTAAAATTAAATCTGTTAAGGGTAATGCCAAATCAGCTCTTTACCGAAGCAACGACAACATTGCTGATGCCTTCGGTCAGGAGCCTGGGGCCGTTAACCATGGAGCAGGTTTATGGTACGATTCCGGGTCCCTTGCCACTAAGCCAAAGTCTGTTAATGGTTTGGCCACAGGTTACAGGATTGATTGCGGGAACTGTAATTTGTTTTGCCTTGTCGTATGTCTCCTTTATGAGAAGGGAGATCCGTTCACGGTAGTTTAGTAAAGAGGGTGTCCAAAAAGTCTGAAATAATTACCGCAAGGTTCGCAAGGATAAAATCGCAAGGATCGCAAAGAATTAAATTACAGCTAATTAACTTTGCGATCTTTGCGATCCCGAAATTTCGGGATTGCGATCTTTGCGTTAAAAGATACTTTTTGGACAGCCTCTTTGTAATTTTTTGGGCTATTGGACTATTATGACTTCTTTGACTATTTTGAGTGTGACAGACCTTGAATTTGAGTGTTTCCGTTTTTGGGATTAAAAGTTCAGGGCATCGTTCCCAAGGTAACCATTGTCAACAGATTGTTTTCCTTTTGACTTTGTTCCCTGCCCAAAATTGTAGGTCAGGCTAATGTATCCTATACGACTTTCAGGTTTTCTCCAGTTGTCTGCTGTAAAATTGTCTCCCCAAGCCATATAGCTGGTCTTTAATGTATTAAATATATCGCTTATCCTGAAAGCGAGCGACATTTTATTTTTAAGCAGGTCTTTTTTTACTGCAAGATCGGCCGACCACGATGAATAAGTCTTACTTTGTACCGAAACCTGTGGTCCGCGGTATGAACCTGAAAGTTGGATCGAGAATGTCTTTGAAGGCGACCATGTTGACATCACCCTTGCTGTTGAAGAATAATTGCTGTTTTCGAGGTTGTTGCCTTTGATCGTATTGCGGAAAATACTTAAATTGCCATTCACTTTCCACCATTTGGCTATGGTTTGTTCCAAAGTGAACTCCATCCCATAACTTTCGCCCAACGACTGGTTTTGGGGAAACATATGCGAGATGTTGTTGGCATCAAGAACGACCATCCTGTTAATGGCATTAATAGTTCTTCTATAAAAAAGGGTGGAGCTAAATGAAGTTTTCTTCCAATAATTGGAATATCCTGATTCAAAGGAATTTATGTATTCTGGTTTTAAATCTGGATTTCCTGAACGCAATACATCCGGATTTGACTGGTCCACAAATGGGTTCAAATTCTCCAATGTTGGTCTCTGGATTCTGCGGCTATAAGAGAACTGAAGATTCTGAGTTTCACTTAACTTTTGGTTAAGGTGCAGGTTCGGATAGAAATTGAAGTAGTTCTGGTTCTTATCTTCATTGGTGATTTTTTGAAGCGCATGGGTGTTAGTTTGTTCAAACCTTGCACCTGCCATAATGGAGAAACTTTTTACAGTGGCGGAGAAGGTACTATAAAATGCATTGAACTGTTCGTCATAGACAAAATGGTTGCGCTGAGAAGAAACATCAACAGGAATTGAATTGATAAAATTGTTGCGACTGTAATTGTTGTCCTGGCTACGTATAATGCTTTGAATCCCTGATTCCAGTTTGGAGGTTTTGCCGATTGGTAAAATCCAGTTGATCTGAAGGTTTGAATTGTATTTCTTTGAGTCGGTAAATATTGTAAACTTCCTTGCTGAGTCGGGATAGGTATAAAGCTGTGGTTGTTCCATAGTAAAGTTGGAATTTGTATAACCGTAATCGATGGTCAACTCTTCCCCCTTTTTGTCGAACTTCTTTTTATAGCTCAGCATATAATCGTTGGCTGTTTCGTCGCTGTTCTCAACATTATTGGCAAGGTTCGAATTGGTCAATTTTAGCAATTTATCCATATAGAGGGTTTGTGTAAGGTCGCCATCATTTTTTCGGGTAGGATTGGTTTGCAGGTAAGCCGAAAGGGAATTTTTGGAATTGATAGCCCAGTCAAATCCAAACTTGAGAGTTTTTGAATGAATGACAATCGCACTGTTGGAGTTTTGTTGCATGAAAGTTGGGGTACCCTGAAATGCCTCCCGGAGCAGATATCTTTCCGATTCCATTTCGATGTACCTGCCATTGTAGGTGGCATAAAGGTTTAAGTTCTTGGTGCTATAATTCAGGTTTACCGAACCTGTGTACTTTTGATTGGTTCCCGAAGTAAACAATGCCATTCCATTGAGACCGGCAGCTTTCTTTTTCTTTAATTTCAGGTTGATAATGCCGGTAGCCCCTTCAGGATTGTATTTGGCAGAAGGATTGGTGATTACCTCGATGCTTTCAACATCTGAAGAAGGGATTTGGTCCAGACGGGTAGCATCTATACTTGTTGGACGGCCATCGATAAGGATACTTACGCTCGAATTTCCCCTGAGGCTTACCGTGCCGTCAACCTCTACAGCAACTCCAGGAACATTTTTCAACAAGTCAACCGATGTACCGCCTGTTGCTGTGATGTCTTTGGCAACATTGACCACCTTTTTGTCTATTTTCGATTCCATCGATTTTCTTTCGGCTGTTACAGTCACTTCCCCAATGGCTGAAACTTCGGTTTCGAGATTAAGGGATCCCAGGTTTTTCACCGTTGCGCCTCTCTTGATGACCAGGTCACTAATCTTCAAAGGTTTATATCCTAATAGGTTGATCGTAGCATAGTATTGTCCATCAGGGACTTTGCTCAATTGAAATGATCCGTTGGCGTCGGATACTGTCCAGGTTGTCATTTTGGAGTCAGTGGCGCGGTACAAAACAACGCTTGCAAATTCGACAGGTGTTGTGCCATTTTCTTTTAAGGTTCCTTTAATTTCACCTGTGTTACTGCTTATATCGCTCTGGGCATTTAAGTTGAGCGCAATCATCAAAATTACGAGAATACTTCCTAAAATTCTTCTGTTCTGAGTTTTCATATTACCTTTTGTTAATTGTTTTACTTGTATCTTTTTATTTTTGGGATAAAACTAACAAGAGGGTAAAGAGGGGCTTCTGAAAGTTAAATGAAACAGTAAATATGGGGGTTGAAATTGCCAGAAACGGGAATGAGATTTAAAGGAAGGTGGCCAATAAACCAAAGTATGATAAAAGTGTTGCCAATATTCTATTGGGTGAAGTAGAATATATGTCCAAACCAATCGAAGATCAGAAGCCTAAAGAATTTACAGAAGAGTTTATCGGTTGAAAAAAAATACGCGATTTCAGGTTACCTCAAGCCTTTTTCCCACTTAAAATATGTTTAAAAACATAAATTGCGATGGTTAATTATTGCATGATACTGTTATGCAATAATTTACATATCAGTATCAGACTTTGTTTTTTTAACATCTTTTAATCCTATTTAAAATTAAAATATATAAAACTAACTTTGACGTGTGCCTTAACGGACTGCGAATAAGCTGTAATATCTTGAAAGATCAGGATATAATGCTAAAAGAATCTGTTAACGACCAACAATTAATTAACGATGATTAACTAAATTAACGTTTATGAAAGATGATGAAATGCGAAAAGATTTCATGAAGAGACATTTTCGGCTCTTCGCTTCGTTCTTTTTAGTTGGGATATTCGTTTTCTCCCAACTTAGTGCTTCGGCACAG
>JBAXWR010000041.1:0-38651 GCA_037128295.1 Mariniphaga sp. | reverse complement strand
GTCAACATGCACCGGATTCTTTTACCTCTTTTCTCAATTTTAAGGGGGTCAGCATCTGCCGGACTGTCATGAAAAACTATCATGAAAAACCACAGAAAAACCTATTTTTTTAACCGGTCTGCAGGGGGTCAACATGATCCGGATTATCCAATTATTACTAAATTTTTAAGTCTTATTGCAAAAAAAGTACCTGTTGAACAAGATAGTGATATATAAATGAAAATCCAAAATATAAGAATGTTTGTGCTTATGAAATAGGACTTCATGTGGTCTACAAGTCCCAATATGAAGTCCCGGTTGAACGACATTCCGGTTGGTATCGCACTTTTAAATTATCGAAGGTTTTTGCTTTATAGAGGATTTAAAAAGTCGGTTTATTAGGAAGGCAAAAGCAGTACCATCTGGTAGTATTTGGTCGCAGCCAATGATTCCAGGAGTTCTGTGAGTACCTTAGGGTGAATCCCCTCTTGTGATTCGATTAGTGAAAAGTAGAGAGCGACAGATTCAAATTTTTCATATATTTGTAAAAACAATTGATATGATTATAGAGAGAACTGAAAGTAAGATTATTATAAGGCTGCCTGGAGACATCAATATTGATGAGCTTCAAGATATGACTGATTGGTTTCAATATAAGGAGATTACACGTAAATCAAAAGCAAAACAAACTGATGTTGATTCGTTAGTTAGTCAGATAAAAAAAGGACGTTGGGAGAAGCGTAAAGCATTATTGATTAAATGAGAGTAGTCGTAGATACCAATATTGTGTTTAGTGCACTACTAAATTCTGATAGTATGATTGCACGTATTATTCTACAACCTAAATCAAGATTTCATTTCTATTCAAGAGTTATTAAAGGATATTGACATTGACGATACTGAATTTGTTGCATTAACATCCCATCTTCATGGGAGATTATGGAGCGGTGATAAAGTTCTTCAAAATGGGTTGATGAAAAAAGGGTGGAATAAATTTATTTCGACAAATGAACTTTATACAATGATTCATAAGATTTAATAGCAACCTTCATCGGAAATAAAGTTTTTTTTGTCTGCAAGACCCAACTTAAACTCCTTGTTGAACGCCCTATACCGCTTTTTAAAATCATTTGACAGAACCCCGAAATTTTACCCGTACAATCCAGGCTCTTTCCTGGAGGCAAAATTCTTTTGAGTTACGAACCAAGCAATGATTGACAGAAAAAACACAGCATACGATAACGACAGGAATAAAACACTCATTTTTACATTTGATAGTGCGTTAAAATACACTATTTCTTGAGATTAAGTAAAATGGACAATATTTCACGCAAAATAGTGCTCTTTATTGCTCTATTTATTGGTATTTAATAAAATCGTTTTATATTTGCACAAAAAAGAGCCGGATAATGCACTTTGAAGAATTGATTAAAATAGTAAAGGAACGCAGGGATAACTTGCAGGTCACGCAGGAGTACCTGGCCCAATTATCGGGTGTTGGCTTAAGGACCTTAAAACAGTTTGAAAGTGGGAAGGGGAATCCAACACTTCAAACAGTACAAAAGATTGCAGATGTATTGGGATTGGAAGTTAGTTTAAAACTTAAGGATGTAACCCGTAATCAATGAGAAAGGCAAAAATAGTCTATAAGAACGAAGAAGCCGGAATCATGACTCAACATGATGATGGCTCATTTTCATTCAAATACAACGATTCCTGGCTGGCCAACAACAAGCCGGATATCAGTCTTACTTTGCCTAAAAGTAAGCAAGAGTTCCATTCAAAGTATTTATTCCCGTTCTTTTATAACATGCTTCCCGAAGGGTCCAACAAACAAGTGGTTTGTAAGTTGAACAGAATAGATCAAACAGATGATTTCGGTTTACTTATGGCGACCACAAAATATGACAGTATTGGTGCTGTTCGGGTACTAAATATAGTTGAATCATGAGTTTACCTGAAATAACAGTTTGTCCCGGTACTCTGGCAAAAGGGTTTAATACCTACAGCAGGACATGTTTGAACAGGGTCTTTCAGGGCAAAGCTGTTTCACATGTTTTACCTTATGACTCACCGGCAGCCAACCCTGAAGAAGAACAGCTTTTTGAGCAAAACAGAAAGCACATGTCTATTTCCGGCGTCCAGGAAAAATTCTCGGTATTGCTTGAGAAAAACAAGTTAAGACTTATCAATGAAGGTGAACGAGGAACTTATATATTAAAACCTATTCCTCCTGTTGGAAAGAGATCAGAACAAATGCCTGCCAACGAACATCTTACAATGCAAATTGCCAGACAGGTATATGGAATCGAAACTGCTGAAAATGCATTGATTTTTTTTAAAGATGGGGCTTCTGCGTATATCACGAGGCGTTTTGATGTTAAAGATGATGGCACAAAACTCGCTCAGGATGATTTTGCTTCCCTGGCAGGTAGAACGCCACAAACGCATGGAGAACATTACAAATATTTGGGTAATTATCTGGAGTTGTTTCAATTGATGCGGACCCATTTACCAACCTACAAACTGGAAGCACCTAAATTACTTAAACTACTAATATTTAATTACTTGTTCTCAAATGGAGATGCTCACTTTAAAAATTTCTCCTTACTTGAAACACCTTTGGGTGATTATAGGTTGAGTCCTGCTTACGACCTGTTAAATAGTCGGATTCATATAGATGATAAAGATTTTGCGCTGGATGATGGATTATTACCTCGGAATGTCGCTCAAGGCAAAATTGGAATTCAATTTTCCAAACTTGCGGAACTTGCAGAAATAGGAGAGAGGATCTTTAACGATATTATGGTGCTGATGTTGTCAAAATCCGAACTTGTTGAAAAAATGATAAAAGCTTCGTTTCTAAACGATACAACGAAAAGAAACTATTGGCAGTCGTATAATGGGCGTTTAAATCAATTGTCAAAGGCTTGAATTTCATTTTTTCATGCCAATATATTGGTATAATTTTATCAATTACACCAATCTTTATTATTTTTGTGGAATTTGTACCATTGTATTGATATAATTTTGACATATTCACGAAAAGGAGTATCTTTGATGGATTATTACCAATATGTTGATAAAAAACATGAAAAGTGAAGAATTAGGAAAGCTATTAAAACAGAGAAGGATGGTATTGGGTCTAACCATTATGGACTTAGCCGACCTTACCGGCATGTCCAAGACTACCATTTCTCAAATCGAAAGAGGTTTTGGAAATCCGACATTTGAGGTATTGCAAAATATTTTTGAATATCTCAATTTGGAAATAAAAGTGGAAGTAAAAAAGCTCAATTAATCGTATATGAGGTTAGGTAATAAATTGGAAGTGATCTATAAAGGAAACGTCAAGGCAGGCGAACTCTGGGTTGATGCAAATGGTTATCATTTTGAGTATGATGATGCCTTTATTGAGGATGTTACCACACGACCAATTTCTGTAAATATGTCCAAGACCCAAAAAACTTACCATTCCAAAGAGTTATTTCACTATTTCAAATCGATTCTTAGTGAAGGTGAGAATAGGGAACAAATTTGTAGAGCATTAAGTATAGACATCAGTGATGATTGGAGCTTATTGGCATTAACCTGTCAATATGATACAATCGGAGCGATAACAGTAAAAAGCATCGAACATGGCACAGTGTAACGGATGTCTTAAGGATAATACAAAGGGATTTTGTTCATCATGTGAGACAATATTATTTGACCGCTCCAAGGTCAGTCCTCAACTCAAATTCAATTGGGAAGATATATCAAAAAAAATTGATGGTCAACCGATGGGGTTTAGTATCTCAGGAGTTCAACGAAAAGGTTTTATTGGGAAACCCAGGGGAGTCGAGTTAGTTCCAAAAATGGATCTAAATGGAAAATCTCAGTATATCATAAAACCAATGTTGTCCAGGTTTAATTTGCCAGACCAGTCGCCCGCCAATGAACATGTAACCATGCAAATAGCCAAACAACTGTTCAATATCAAAATTGCCGAATGTGCATTTATGAATTTTGCAAATGGAACTCCGGCATATCTCACGAGACGATTTGATTATGATGTGAATGGCGGAAAATTAAATCAGGAAGATTTCGTGTCTGTTCTTAAAGCAGGTAATAAATACACGTCAAAAACCTATCAGGATGTTGGGGAATGGCTTAGCCCATTAAACAGGGTTGATTTTCTTCGAATTCTGATATTCAATTTCCTTACAGGTAATGGAGATGTCCATTTGAAAAACATTTCGCTGTTGGAAACCTCGGATGGTGATATGATGTTATCACCATCGTATGATTTAATGAATACCAAGATTCATCTTTCTGATAATTCATTGGCGTTGAATCTATTTGAAGAATTTGAACAAACTAATTTGCCACTGGGAGAAAGATATAGTTATAATAGAGAGGATTTTAATGAATTTGGAAATCGTTTGAAGATTAAGGCAACAATTATTACGAGAATTATTGACTTATTTGAAAAAAAAGAAGATGAGATATTCTCCATGGTTGACAAATCGTTTTTAACTGATTATGCCAAAGAATTATACAAAAAAAATGTAGTTGGAAACTATAAATTGTTTAGGCAATCGAAGCTGTAGTCTGTAAATAACAATGCACATTTTTCAGTAAATAAGAACACACAGAATTTGTCAACCATGGAACTCGAAATAATTACCAGTGGCTTACAATTTGAAATTTATGGTTTTGGAGGCATTGCGACAAATAAGGACTATGCGGGAACTGCCTTTAAATTGAGCGGTCGAATGTGGGAAGTTGTTAAAGCCAACAGGTTAAAAAACAAAGGAATGAATATTTGGGTTTATGAAGCTGATGACAAAGTTTTTACAGGCGTTGAACTTGACGACCCTTCTGACACTAAACCCTTTGGTCTTGAGAAAATGACCGTGGACTTTGAAAAATATGCTTATTACAAGTACTTTGGGCCATATGGCCTTATTAAACATGCCGGACGAAACATGAAAAATGAACTTTCCAAACTAGGCTATGAAGTTAAACTTCCTTATCTTGAAATATACGGGCATTGGACAAGTGATGAAAGTAAACTGGAAACGGAACTTTTTATGTGTTTGAAATAGAGATATATACTGGTGAATAGCAATATCGGCAACCAACGGATGATTTAAAGGGCTTACTTATTGCATCTTCAGCCTAGTTTTTAGGAAACCTTCAATGGAATTTTGGTATTTTATAGCTCATTGCAAAAAAAATAAAGCTCATTTTAATTGAATATTGAGCCGTATTTCATATCATTGTGAGCTAAAAGAATTCCGATATGTCAGAAACAAGACGAACAGATATTTTAAATTTTATTCAAAGTCATGCGAACTGCTCCTCCGGCGAAATTCATAAAGAATTTACTGGTTCGATCAGTTACGCTACCGTTAAAAGAATAATATCTCAACTTCTAACCGAGAAATTCATACTTGCATTAGGCAAGGGGAAAGGAACCCGCTATTTGGTTTCCCCATCCTTCAAATTGTTATATCCCATTGATATAGATAGTTACTATCAAAAGGAAATTGACGACAGGGCAATTATAGATGATTTCAATTTAAGTATTTTTGAATTGTTGGAAAAAAGTGAAATTCTGACTGAAAAGGAACTTTCAGAACTATCTGATTTACAGCTGAAACACATGGAAAACACTTCCCAACTATCAGATTCTGAATACAAAAAAGAAATGGAACGTCTTGCCATTGATTTAAGTTGGAAATCGTCTCAGATTGAGGGAAATACCTATTCGTTGCTCGAGACAGAAAGATTGCTTAAAGAAAAGGAAACAGCGGCAGGAAAGACAAAGGAGGAAGCCATTATGTTGCTGAATCATAAGGATGCTATTGATTTCTTAGTTGAAAATCCGGATTATTTAATCCCTTTGACAATTTCGAAAATCGAAGACATTCATAGTTTGTTGACAAAAGAGTTCGCTGTCGACAAAAATCTTAGAAAACGAAGGGTTGGTATCTCCGGCACGAATTATCGTCCTTTGGACAACGAATTTCAAATACGTGAAGCACTTGAAGCAGCTTGTGAATTGGTGAACAAAAAGGAAAATGTCTTTGAGAAAGCTCTGTTGATCTTATTGTTGATTTCATACATCCAACCATTTATGGATGGTAATAAAAGGACATCCAGAATCGTAAGTAATGCAATTTTAATGAATTATAAATATTGTCCGATTTCTTTCAGGACAGTTGACTCTGTTTATTACAAGAAAGCCATGTTGCTTTTCTACGAACAAAATAACATTTCAAGATTTAAGGAAATTTTTATAAGCCAATTTGAATTTGCAGTAAAAACATATTTCTGAAACGAAGAATAAAAATTAAGATGAATATAGACCAAATATTTGCTAATAACAAAGTGTGGATTGCTGAAAAGCTAAAAGTGGACCCTGAATACTTCAACAACCTATCGTTGAGGCAAAGTCCTGAAATATTGTACATTGGTTGTTCAGATAGCCGCGTTTCGGCTGAGGAACTCATGGGAGCTAAACCCGGGGAGGTATTTGTCCACCGCAATATTGCCAACATGGTCCCGAATACAGATTTAAGCGTAATGTCGGTGATCAATTATGCCGTGTCCTATTTAAAAGTGAAGCACGTGGTAGTTTGTGGCCATTATTATTGCAGTGGTGTAAAAGCTGCAATGAAATCTGAAGATATGGGTTTATTAAACCCATGGCTGCGAAATATCCGTGATGTTTACCGTATTCACCACAACGAACTCGATACCATTGTAGATGAGGAGTTAAGGTACAAACGCCTGGTGGAGCTCAATGTTCAGGAGCAATGCATCAACGTGCTAAAAACTGCCGATGTTCAAAAAGCCTACAAAGAACGAACGCTAACCGTTAATGGTTGGGTTTTCGATATCCAGACAGGTCAACTAATCGATTTGAAAATTGATTTTGATCAAATCCTGCAAAAGATCATGGAGATTTATCGGATTATTTAATTTTGGAATATCATGGTAATGTTAATATGTTGAATCAAATTGTGTTGCTGAAATAGGAAACCTATCCAGCAGATGTAGTTTCGCAAATCAATTCTGTTGATCTACCCAGATAAAGAAAAAAACATTACCTTGCTGATCAATTTATAGAATCCATTTAAGGTTTAAACATCTGAAATTTAATTATATGTGGACTGAATTAAATAGGTTAAACAATGAATACAAAAATCTCAATTTGCAAGATGTAATTGATTATGAGAAGTTTTGTATTATTTCAATAGTTTGGCATTCGACAAAAATTGAAGGTTGTTCTTTGACTGAAACCGACACAAAAGTTTTACTGGAAAACAAGAAACTAAATTTTTAAAAGCAGAAATTGATAAACATAAAAAGCTTAATAAGGGATTTATGCTAATGTTTTGAAAATTAATTAAATAGGCATAAACTGATATTTGAGACACATCTCAAAATAATTTATCATGAAAACGATTTCTCGTATTATACAATATTAAATAGCTGATATGAAAGCAAAAAGAGCATTAAGAAACTTTCTGATTATAGTTTTAATTTTTTCAAATGTAAGTTGCGACCAGATATCAAAGAATATCGTCAGACAAAAAATTGAATATACTACTCATATTAATGTGATTGGTAAGTATTTGATTCTAACAAAGGTTGAGAATAAAGGTGCATTTCTTGGCCTGGGAGACTCAATTCCCCGGCCGATCTATAAATTAATCATGATATTGTTGCCATTGATTGTAATTGGATATGGCCTGTATTATTTGATGAAAAGGAATAATGTACCTAAACTTCTAATGATTGGGATTAGTTTTGCGATTGGGGGTGGATTGGGGAATATTTATGATCGGATTTTATTCGGTTCTGTGACCGACTTCTTGTATTTCGATTTCTTCTTGTTCCATACCGGTATTGTAAATATGGCAGATATTTCTGTGACTGTTGGATTTTTTATGATTGTCTATGAGTTTTATATCCATCGAGGCTCAATAAAATCTGTTGACTTAACCCATAGGTAACTTTATGCCAATTTGACTAATTTTCGGATACTCATTTATCAGATAAAAAACTCACTCATATGAATCGTACGTTGAAGTGCCCATTATTGGTTTTATTTACAATTGTTTTAGTATTCAGCCAGTCGAATGTCTTTTCGCAGGAAACATGCAAAGTGTTAAAACCGGAGATTTCCGGAAAATACATTGGGGATTGTAAAAATGGGCTTGCTGATGGGAAAGGCCTCGCTGAAGGGATTGACAAATATGAAGGTAAGTTTAAAAAAGGATTACCAAACGGGCAAGGCACTTATACATGGTCAACAGGTGAAGTTTACAAGGGTTCCTGGTTTGAAGGAAAAAAACATGGTGAGGGAAAATTCACTTTTAAATCAAACGAAAAAGACAGTACCGCTAACGGTATCTGGAAAAATGACGTTTTTTTGAGAACAAAAGTTGAAAATCCGTATAACATCCATAGAGTCAATGGTATTAAAAGATACAATGTTTACAGGTCCGGCGATGGAGACAAGGTTATGCTAGCAATCATGAAGGATGGGAACAACAATTCAACAGTCAGGGGTCTTACTTTTTTTTGCACAAGTGGAATGACCTATTCAGTCGGGCCTAAATTAGGTTATGAAGGTGTGATGTTCCCATGTACTTTGAGGATTATTTATACAACCAGTAATTCCTATAATACAGCTTCTATTGCATGTGAGTTTGAAGTGGAAATCAAAACCCCTGGCATTTGGGATATTAAACTTGATAATTGAATAATTGACCAAACGATTTGATGTTTAATATTCAGTGAATAAGTGTGAGAGATTTCAACTAAAATCATGGTAGGCGAAAAGGCGTAACAATCACAATATATAAATGGCCGAAACCACATAAAAATATTGGAAAAGAATGGCATTAACAATAAGATGGAAGATCAACAGTAAATTACCCAGATAAAGACACAAGAAGAAATGAAACTATTTAAACTATTAAAATCGGTTTTTTCTGAAAAGCAAAAAGAATATTTAAAGATATTCATTTTTAATCATTCCTTTTTTAGTTTTGATTTTGGTCGCACCAAAAATTTAAATTCTTTAAAAAGAAAAATTAATCTGTATTTTTTGATTTTTCCATTCAAAAGAAAGACTTTCATAAATGAGATTAACTTTCTCAACAATAATGCAAAAGCGAATTATTCATATTCTTTTGTATTTCCATATTCTTTTGTCTTTGATTATGATCTCAATCATATACGTGTTTTTAGAGATGATAAAAAGGGGCTATATTATGTTATTCACAAAGGTAGGAGACTTTATTATAGTAAAGATTATCCTACGGAATTAGCCGTCAAAAAAAGTTACAATTATATATCAATAGAACAAGATGAGAAATCACCTCATCGTTATATAGATGAAAATTTTGATGTCGAAGAAAATGATGTAGTTATTGATATTGGTGCAGCTGAGGGGAATTTCTCTTTAGAAGTAGTTGAAAGAGTAAACTCACTCTATATATTTGAGACTAATATTAATTGGATTGAAGCATTAAATGCAACATTTGAACCATGGAAAGAGAAAGTACACATAATAAATAAATATGTTTCAAATATTGACAATGATAATTGTGCTACATTAAATAGCTTATTTGAGGATATTCCTGTTAATTTCATTAAAATGGATGTAGAAGGTGCAGAAGTGTTGATATTAGAAAATTCAAAAAATATACTAAAAATTAATAGTACACTTAAATTGGCACTGTGTACATATCATAGAAATAATGATGCAAAAATTATTAATAAAATATTAATTGATAATAAATTCAACTTTTTTTTTACTAATGGTTATATGCTTTTTATAGATGACAGATTAGCTCCACCATATTTTAGAAAAGGATTAATTAAAGCGCAAAAAATAAATATAAATGAACTAGATCAGAAATAGAAGTCACTATAGTTTTGTTACTTTCATAGTTGGAGGTTCTGAAATTTAAATATCAGTAAATGAGTTAATAATTCTAGGTGTATTTAATAATATTTATTATTCTTGCCTATAAAGATCAGTTAATTGTTAGACGATAACTAGTAGATATAACGCAGGGAAATATTGGTCTATTTGATACGGAATTTGCAACCCAACAATTTTCGGAAATGGGAAACCCATTTGAAGCCATAAGTAAAGTCATAGATTTTGAGTATTAGCGGTCTTTATTAGAATCCAAGATACTCAACATCAACAAGAAGAACAATGCAGATGCAAAACCTTTTGATGCGAGAAACTCACGTAGATAGGTGTTGTTGAATACGTATTCGACAAGTTCAGGGTTTACTTGGATAATAAGGGTTGATATTCAACGAAGGGAAAATTGTAAATGCCAGTTTTACAGAAGTACCGCGCCAACGCAACAACAGGAAAGAAAACAAACAGAACAAGGCAGGAAATGGTGACGATCTTTGGAACGACAAACCCCATAGATAATACCATAAAGATGTGGATACCCTGTAGACTAAGAAAAATGACGAACTTTTTTACGGCTATATGAACCATGTAAAGATAAATGACAAAAGCATGTTGATCGACATATAAATGGTTTCTGACGCAACTGTTCACGATTCAAACGTCCTTGAATTACTTCTTTCTGATAATCATGAAAATATATAATTTTATGCCGACCGTGTTTACACTGGTTCAAGTAATGAGCAGTCAATATCGGATTGTAAGATGACCAACTATGTATGAGTGGGTTGTATACCTTGTCAATTGGAATGGAACGAGCGACAGGCACCATTGGATTTATCAACCTCACCTACAAAATCCTCCGTTATGAACAATGTGCAAGGGAAATTTCTTAATATCAATTAATCAATTAATTACAACAATACATAATGAATAAATAGATAATCTACATTGAAAAACCGCGAAATTCGATGTTTTTGGTTCATTTTACGAATGTTTAGCTAAAAAAAATCAGCAATCTCCCTCTTGTCCGTTATTCCATATTTTTTATACGATAATTTAGTCATCGATATTTTATGAAATGCAAAAGGTTATAACTAAGAAACAGAATGAATTTCAACCATATATATTTTCGGGTTGTTGGAATAACCATGTGTGCTCATGTACAACGGGCATCTCAGCTTAAAATAAAGCCTAAACAGGTTTACCTCCGATGAAAAGTTATCCTATGAAGCCCGGAAAACGATAATAAAAGCGTTTAATATAGCCCGATCAACATTTATGGATCATCCGAATCGAGTTGTATGGCTGCAAGTTCGTTAAAATGTTATTCAAACGATTGAATGTCGGACCGGCGATAATTTTAAATTTTTAAAACCAGATGGAACAGAAGAGACTCTGCTTTATTCCTTTACCAATTTTTTTGAGGAATCCGGTATTAAATCATTCAGGATATTTCAAAAAGAATTGAAATGTCTTGAAATTCAATTAATTCTTTCGGATAAAACAATATCGGATAAAGTTATCGGAATATTAAAAGAGAGATTTAAAAACCTGTTCACCGTTAAAAACCTGAAGGATGTTGTGCGATACAGCTTTACGATAGTTAAGGAGATCCAGACAGATGCAATTACCGGGAAATATGCACCTATCACTACTTTTGAAATTATCAAAACTCTTTATCGAGGTTGAGTCCACTCCAATAAACCATCTTTTGCCACCTGGACACCAGGAAAATGTGTGAAAGATGTAACTTCTTTCCAAAGTTATACAACACGATTTGTTTCAAGTGCAACCATCTTTGTGTGATTATTATACATATGCAATTACCTTATAATGAACAAACAATTATGGCAAAATATTCAAAAAAAGCAGAAGAAAAAATCGAAGTGGTGATGCATGAATTTAAACATGGAGAATTAAAATCGGGAAAAGACGGTAAAGGTGGGACAGTTACAAACCGAAAGCAGGCAATCGCTATCGCTATCAGTGAAGCGCGGGATGCGGGATTAAAAGTTCCGGATGAAAAAAGCACCTAGAATACTTATAAATAGCTTTACATCCCGTATTTAGTATAATTAGAAACTGTCCTTAATTTTTTTATCTGATGGAATATTTCAAACGGCACATCGAAGATGTTGTTAAAGAATTTAACAGCAATGCCAAGGATGGCCTAAATGATAAAGATATTTCATCGATAAGGAAAAAGTACGGCAGCAATGTTCTCAAAGAAACCAATTCTATTGGAGTTTTTAAAATCATTTTTCGTCAATTCACTAGCCCACTTGTCTATATATTGATTGTGGCCTCTGGTGTTTCGTTCTATTTGGGCCAGTTTCGTGATGGATCTATCCTTGTAGTGATTGTCATCGTAAATGCAATTATTGGTTTTTTCGAGGAATGGAAATCTGAAAACATCCTTACTTCGCTTAAAAGTCTGGTTGTCAATAAATGCAATGTAATACGCAGTGGAAAGATTATGGAAATTCTGGCAGATGCCCTGGTTCCGGGTGATATCGTCAGATTATCTGAAGGTGATGGCATTCCTGCCGACATACGCATGATTGAGGCAGATGGATTTTCGGCAAATGAATTTATACTCACGGGCGAATCATTACCTACCGACAAAGATCCTTTGTTTCATACCGATAAAGCATTGTCTTTCCATGAAATAAAAAATTGTGTTTACATGGGAACAACGGTTGCAAGGGGTCAGGCAACCGGAATTGTTTATGCTACAGGAATACAAACCGAAATTGGTAAAATCAACGCAACATCTGAAAAAATTGGGCTTAATGATGCACCGGTTCAAATTGAAATTAAAGATGTTGCGAAGAAGCTGACTTACGCCACCTTATTGATTGCAGTTGTCCTTTTTATATCGCGACTATTAATGCACGATTCGGTTGCTTTGGCACTCGTTTTTTCGGTAAGTGTTGCTGCTGCTATGGTACCCGAAGGATTGCCTGCACAGATTTCTATGGCACTTGCGCTTGCCGTTGGCCGATTGGCAAAAAGGAAGGCAATTGTTAAGAAAATCTCATCTGCCCAGACATTAGGATCGGCTACTGTTATCGCTTCCGACAAAACGGGTACGATTACAAAAAACGAAATGACCATTACAGGTTGTTACCTCAATGGGAGATCCTATTCTGTTTCGGGATTGGGTTACGAACCAGTGGGCGATATTACTGACGAGAAATCAAAGGTTCTAAAAAAGGATTCATTGGGGGATTTAAAAATATTTTTCCTTTCCGGATTTCTTTCGTCCACAGGTAAAATAGGTTCACCCGATAAGTTTCACAAATCATGGTATTCGATTGGCGACCCAACAGAAACTTCGTTCGCAACGCTGGCTATGAAAATGGGATTTAAATTGGAATCCGTTGAAAAAGAGTACCCTCTGGTAAAATCTTTTGCTTTTGATTCATTCCGCAAACGGGCTACGATCATCCGTTCCCATAAACAGAAAGTCATTTCTTTTGTAAAGGGGTCCATTGAGTCGGTTCTTGAAGTTTCGACGAATTCAATTTCTGATGGGAAGATAAGTACACTTACTGCAGCACAAAAAAAGAAAATTCTGGCAAAATCATCAGAATTCTCCGGACAGGCATTGCGTGTTATTGCATTGGCATACAAGGATTTGGAAAATGATAAAGATTATTTGGTTGATGATGCCGAAAATGATTTAATATTTGCGGGATTCGTAACGATGCTCGACCCGCCCCATAAGGAGGTGAAAGCAGCCATAGAGTCGGTTTTCAAAGCACATATGAAAGTGTTTATGATCACAGGCGACAATGAAGTAACTGCGTTGGCTATTTCCAGGAATATCGGATTAATGAATGAGGGTGATGAATATCCGCTGGTCGTTAAAGGGGCAGATTTACCCAAAATGACCGACAAACAACTAAAGGAGGCTTTTCAAAACAGGGCAATCATATTTTCGAGGGTTTCGCCAGATGATAAATTCCGTATTGTTGATTTACTGATGAAGCAAGGTGAAATAGTTGCCGTAACAGGTGATGGGGTTAACGATACTTTGAGTTTAAAGAGAGCGGATATTGGAATTGCAATGGGCAAAAATGGCTCTAAGGTGGCTCAGGAAGCAGCAAATATGATTTTATTGAACGATAACTTTTCGACCATTGTCGTTGCTGTAAAAGAAGGAAGGATCATTTTCAGGAATCTTGAAAAAACAATCAAAACAAATCTGGCATCCAATATAGCCGAACTCACTTGTGTGTTGTTTGGGTTCGGTGGTGCTTTTATGGGTGTGTCAGTTCCGATATTGGCGGTTCAGATTCTGTTGGTTGATATTGTTGGCGAAATGTTTCCACTGATCATGTTGACCTACGATCCACCAGAAAAGAACATCATGGAAATTCCGCCACGAAATCCAAAGGATAAAATACTTACCCGTGAAACCATGAAAGGGATTGTTTTTTCAGGTACAGTAATGGGGCTGGTTGCCTATGGGGCTTTTCTTGTCTCCTATTTCATTCATCCCGATGGGACCCATCACTACGAAAAAGCAATCACAATTACTTTTGTCTCCATTATTTTTGGTCAATATGCGAATCTACTTTCACGACGAACCTATGGGTTTGCCCTGGGGAAATACCTTTTTTCGAATAGGAACCTCGTGCTGGCACTTGCATTTTCGATTACATGCATCTTGCTGATTGTGTATATACCTGTTTTCAATCTCTATTTTCACACCTCCCCTTTACATGCCACCGATTGGCTTTTGCCTTTTGCTTCCTGGGCTATTTGCCTTACAATCTATGAAGTAAGAAAATGGATGAGAAACCGAAAGGAACCAAACCCACAATAAGAAAATTTAAAATTTTTATGAGATATATTTGCAGAGATAATTGAATTTAAATGATTAAAGACATGGAAGCAAAATTACAAGTGTTGGGAGCAATGCAAAAAGATGGTAAACCTTTAAATGCAGGAAAGATTGCAGAATTGACAGGTCTCGACCGAAAAGTCGTGGATAAAGCGATGAATGAATTAAAAGCGGTGGAATTAATCTTCTCACCCAAAAGGTGTTACTGGCAAGCAAAGTGAAATTATTTATGAAATTTTACTTTGCCTTGGTAGATGCCTTAAATCGACCGATTTCCAAAAAGGTAACCAAAAGAATAACTTCAGATAATAGGTCATGAGCAATTCCGGCACACAAAATGAGCGTATCGCAAAGATGACCTTCTCCTCGGTCTATCCTTTGTATCTTTCAAAGGTTGGGAAGAAGGGGAGAACAAATGATGAACTAAATCAGGTAATCGAGTGGTTAACAGGTTTCGATAACCAGAAGCTGGAGGAACTCATAAAGGAAAATGCAACTTTTGAAACCTTCTTTCAACATGCCAAACTAAACCCTAATGCACACCTCATTACCGGAATGATCTGTGGCTATCGTGTCGAGGAAATCGGTAATCCTTTGACAAGGCAGGTTAGGTATTTGGATAAATTGGTGGATGAGTTGGCGAAGGGTTGGAAAATGGAGAAGATTTTGCGTGGCTAGTAGATTGGTGTGTTAATATAATGCTGAGATTCCGCGCTTTCGGCAATACTCCATTTGTTCAGCTTTCTGCCTGAAAAACAAAATGATACAATAAACAATAATTGTTATGGATTTCTCAAATATTACAACCGGAATCTCAAAGGTGATTGAAATATGGGAGCCGATATTGAACAGCTTACCAAATGATACAATTACGTTAAAAAGAAATCATCAAAACCGTACGATCAAACAGATAATTGGTCATCTGATTGATTCAGCGTCAAACAATCACCAACGGATGATTCGGTTGCAATACAATTCCGATCTAGCTTTTCCTGATTACCGGCAGGACAACGACTTGTGGATAGCCATTCAGGATTTTCAGAACGAAAATTGGAATGACCTGGTTCAGCTCTGGAAATATTTTAACCTTCATATGATTCAAATTATTAAGTCAGTAGATCCATCTAAACTTGATCATTGCTGGCACGACTTTGAAGGCACAAAAGTGACTTTGCAACAAATGATTGATGGTTATCTTTGGCATATTGATTTACATTTGAATGAAATTCAGGAATTGATTGACAAACAGTAAGATAAGTCCCAATAATTTCAATGAATAAAAAAATGATTAGAGTCTCCTTAAAGAAGTCTGTCCTCCTGTGTACCCTTATATTTTGCCAGATAACTTATTCATTTTCACAATCATCGCTATGGCAAGGCAAGGGGAGGATCGTTATAAGTTCTGATGGAAATGAACATGACCATGATGATTGGGCGGCTACACCTTTGTCATTGGCCATTATCGCTGCAAAAGGCTTGCAGAACAAGCTTGCCGTTTACATTTATTCTGATCATATCTGGGGAAGTAATCATGAGCATCCTGGTGTGGATGGGGTTAAGCCTTACGACCAAATGAAAATAAGCGCAATTAAGGGAAGTAAGATGTTTCGGTTTAAACAAACCCGGTTTATATGTGCGGTGGATAATCCGGAAATTGCGTATGAGGCATTGAAACAGGAAATTAATAGATCCGATTCAGAAAATCCACTTTTCATCATTGTCGCTGGACCTGTTCATGTAATAGGGGAGTCGATTTCAAGGGCAGATAAGGACAAAAGAAAATATGTCACTGTAATCTCAACCGTAAATTGCTGGAATGATGATCATGCGGATCATCCATATCCCTGGGAAAACCATTCAGGATGGACAATAATAGAAATAAAACAGCATTTTTCAACTCCTGAAGGAGGCGACCTTAAAGTTATCTCCATTCAAAATCAAAATCCTTGCTTAATGCGAAACTGGAAAGAATATGAATGGTTAATAGCAAGCCCCGAGCGTAATAATGTTTACTACAGAAAAGGCAGTTGGAAATGGTTGTTCAACAGGCTTTGTATGAGTATTAAACCAGTTTCCGGAGTTGAAAATTATTACGCCATCGATGCCTCTGATGCGGGCAAAATAATTTTTCTCTTTACAGGGATTGAAAATACGAGTCCTCAATTGTGCTTTGAGATCATGCGGAATCCTCCACATCAACCGAATTTGAAAAAGTAGTTCAGACACTATTGCCGCTGAGGACATTCTGAAGGATGGTAAGGAGTATAAAATAGTTGTAGTTGTTGAGGTTAATATTTCAGAACTAAAGAAAGGATTGGTAAATAGTGGAATAATTGCCAGGTAATTTGGATAAAAATAGTCAATTATAAATTTCAGAAATGCGGAACGTAAAAATCCGCATTTTTTTTAACCGATTAAAATCAAACTAGCCCTTTTATTCCCTTCAGATCGTTCATATATTCAGAAGGCGTTTTACCATATTGTCTTTTGAAACTGCTCGTAAAGTATGAATGTGAATTAAACCCAATGGCAAACCCGATCTCATCGACATTTGTATTCCCATCGTTCATTAACCTGATTGCTTTTTTTAGTCTTATGTACCTTACAAATTCTGTTGGCGACTGATTGGTGAGCATCTTTAATTTCCGGTACATTGAGCTGGTACTAATTCCAAGGTGATCGGCTAAATGATCGACAACAAATTCTTTATCGTTCAGATGCTGTTCAACGATAAGGGTTGCTTTGTCAATTAGCATCCTATCGGAAGATAAGAACTCCATTCCCTTCGCCCATTCTGTATCCGAAACGGAGAAAACCTCACGAAGTTTAGCCCTCGACCGGATCAGGTTTTCGATCTGCGCCAGCAAAATGTTTTCATTAAACGGTTTGGTGATATAGGCATCGGCTCCAGTTTTAAAACCACCGATCTGTTGCTCCGGTTCATTTAGGGCAGTCAACAGAATAACAGGGATATGGCTGGTCTGCAGGTCATTCTTGAGTTGTCGGCACACTTCTAACCCATCCATTTGGGGCATCATCACATCGGTGATGACCATATCGGGAAGAATTGTCAATGCAGTTTCAAGGCCCTGCTTTCCATTTGATGACATAACTACCTTATAATCAATAATAAGCAAATTCTTCAAATAATTGCGAAGTTCATAATTATCCTCTATTATGAGAATCGTTACACTCTTTTCTTTATCAACAATTGAATCATTCGAAACCCTGACCTCCTCCTTATGATTATTTGTTGTAACCAATTCATCAACTGTTGAAAAAATGGATTTCTGATTCATATTTGATGAAAGCGGTAAACCAATTGTAAAAGTTGAGCCTTGGCCAATTGTTGATTTTACCCTGATGTTCCCATTGTGCATCCGGGTATATTCATTGGCCATGTGCAAACCGATACCTGTTCCCGACGACAAGTGGTTTTTACCTTGTTCAAATCGCTCAAAAATCATGTGAAGTTCATCATGTTCGATACCTGCCCCACTGTCAGAAACTTCAATGTTAACCATTTCCCCTTCAATGGATTCCCCGATCAAAACTTCACCTTCTGTTAATTCAGATGAATATGTGGTATATACTGTGATACAGATTGTTCCGTTTTCAGGTGTAAATTTCATCGCATTCGATAGCAGGTTAAAGAATATTTTGTCCACTTTTTCAGGATCGACCATCAAAAGCAATTTGTCTGATTCTGAATTGAACGTTAGATAAATCTGTTTATCTTTTGCCTCCATTTCAAAACAACTGACAACTTCGCGACACAATCCGATCAGATCTGTCTTCACCGGATGGAAAACTGCTTTACCCAATTCAAGTTTCTGTACATCTATCAACTGGTTAATCAGACGTAAAAGCCGGTTGGAATTGCGTTGCATGGTCAACAGATGTTCTCTGACAATAGGTTCAAAATTGAATTTGGCAAGTAACAAATTAACTGGAGATGAGATCAATGTCAATGGTGTCCTGAATTCATGGGATATGTTGGTAAAGAACCTTAATTTTATTTCATGAATCTGAGCTTCAGATTCATGCATCAATCGTTCAACCAAAAGTTCTTTTTTTATGCGGCCGCGTTCGATGACCTCTTTTCGGATCAGGTAGAAGATCAATGACAGGATAAAAAAGTAGATCAGGTAAGCGTACCAGGAGAGCCAGAAGGGAGGTGATATAACGATTTTCAGAATGACCGGTTTATCGTTCCATAGGTTGTCGTTGTTACAGGCCACAACTTCGAAAATATAACTGCCAAAGGGGATTTTTGTGTAGTTCGCAAAATTCTGGTTGCCGGCATCAACCCAACTGTTATCGTAATTCAATAGTCTGTACCTGAACCGGTTTTTATTGGGAAGAAGAAAATTATTAGCTACAAAATTGATGGTGAGTGAGTTCTGATCATAAGCCAGCTTTAAAGTGCTTTCAGTCTGAAGTGTATTTTTCAGAGGGGTGGCAATAGAGTGAGTATTTACAGGTATATTATTGATAGATAGCGAAGTAAGGATTACATTGGGTGTGACTGGATTGGATTTCATCTGATCGGGAGCAAAAAGGGTAAACCCCTTAGTATTGCCAAAAAGGATTTCCCCGTAACTTGTAGAAAAAGCAGCACCCGGATTAAATTGGTTGCCTTTTAATTCATCCTCCCTATCGAAATTTCGAAAGTTGGTGCGGGTTGGGTCGATGTTGGATATCCCATTTTCTGTGCTGATCCAAAGTTTTCCGTTCCTATCTTCCTGAATTCCATAAACATCGTTGCCAATTAATCCGTCATTAATCCGGTAGGATTTAAAAGTAGAATCCTGCTGACTAAATTTATTAATCCCTCCACCACTTGTGCCAATCCAGATATTTCCTGCCCGATCCTGGCACAAAGACAATATTTCGTCATTACTGATACAATTTATAGCCCCAGCGTTGTAGGTATACCTTTTAATCTGTCCGGTTGCAGGATTTAACTTGTTAAGCCCATAGTTGGTACCCACCCAAATCTGACTGTTCCGATCAACCAGGATCGCCCGGACCTGATTGTTGCTGATGGAGTTGGTGTCGTTGGCAATCGTACTGTAATTGGATAAAAGGCCTGAACTTGTATTGTAGCGATACAAACCATTGCCGTATGTACCTATCCATAAAACACTGTCTGATCTGGCAAGTGCATAAACACTTATCTTATTTGTATTGAATATGTTAAGTGGACACAAAGCAAGATCGTTTTTTCTCTGTAGCCATAAACCGTCTAGAAAAGTGCCAACCCAGAGAGTCTCCGTTTTTTTGTCGTAAAGTAACGATTTGATGTTTTCGATTTTCCTTTCCTTCGGAATATTTAAAGGAACGTTAATCATTTTGCTTGTTTCCCTGTCTATTCTATTTAGGTTTCCAAATTCTGTACCAATTAAAATTGTACCATCCGATTTTTCTGCGAATGAACTCACAAATTCATCATCCAATTCAGAATCTGCCAGATCTTTTCTGTAATGGACGAATTGATTGTCAAAATTAGACCTGTATGCCAAACCGCCAGACCATGTTCCCATCCATATCCCGTTTTTGGAATCACGAAATATCTTGTAAACACTGTTGTAAGGAAGTCCTGTAATCTCTTTAGGCAACATATTGATGATTTTGCCACGATCGATAATGGAAATTCCCTTATAAGTTGAAATCCAGATTCTTCCCTGATCGTCTTTATAAATGTCCCTGACCCTGTTGTGATTGATCTTATTCAGGTCTTCAGGATCATTACCATAGTGGGCAATTAAATTTCCTTGTATTCCTACATGATCAAGCCCTGAAGCATTGTAGGCGATCCAAATTGACGAATCATCATAGAAAACCTTACGAATTGCCCATCCATTTTGACTGTATAATATTTGTGTTTGTTGATTAACAGTCTCATACATCCATACTGTCCCATTAACCCCTCCAATAAATAGTTTACCTTTTAAATCGGATGCAGCACTTGCAAAATTCTCATGGCTCGACCTGGTGGAAAAGACCTTTTCAAAATGGTTCGATTTTATGTTTAGTTTCCCCAACATGGTGGTGCTCAGGAGATAGATGTTTTGATCGTCTCCCTGAAAAATCTCACGAATATTGTTGCCAAGCATTTCACCCTTATCATCCTGGAAATTTAATGTAACAAATTGATCTTTAGAAATATCGTAAGTGCATAATCCATGCGAAGTTCCTATCCATAACTTACCTGATGGGTCATTAAAAATGGTGCGGATTGAATTATTCGGTAGTGTAGTCGAATCGGTTGGGATGTTCACAAATTTTTTAACATCCACCGAATTGTAGCAATATAAGCCATGGACTGTCCCAAACCAGATAAATCCGTTGGCATCCTCAGCAATCGTATTAATGGAACCATAGGTAAATCCACCTATTGGGGAAATCCGCCGGAATGAAAGGTTTAAATTTCCGGGATCCGAGCCAAAAGAAAGTATGCCAAAAAAGCAAAAAACGATCAATAATGGAAGAAATGCCCTCATCAAAAAATGTTCAAAATGATGGACGAAAAGTAACGAATTATTCCAAGATTTTCGGCTTTCATTAATAAAGCCTTTAAATTATAAGTTATTCTGACATATAATTTATATTGTGACCTGTTTTTAATATAACCTGCACAATAATTTGAAATGAAGCATTTCCTAGTTTGCTATATTCATCAGTTGAAAGTATTGTGGGTCAGGTAATAAATAATCAACTAAAGAATAGAATTATGAAATGGAAACGATGGTCACAGTGTTTTGTATTGATAACTTGTTTTTTAACATTCTTCCAACTGAATGTGTCGTTCGCCCAGAAATCTGTGGCAGGTGAAATATCGGGGGTCGTAAGGGACCAATCTTCCAAAGAGCTTCTTCCTTTTGCAACAGTGATGATTAAAGGTACTGTGACCGGTATTGTAACTGATCTGGACGGGGCATTTCGTTTAGGAAACATCCAGCCAGGTGATTATACTTTGGTTATTTCCTATATAGGTTACACTGCAAAAGAGGTACAGGTAACAATTAAATCTGGAGAAAGGAAAAAACTTTCTATCGATCTTGACCAACCCCTTATAACAGTTGGTGAAGTAGTGGTCAGCAGCCAGCGAAGGGGACAAAATGCGGCAATCAACCAACAATTAAAATCCAATGCCTTGGTCAACGTAGTATCTAAAGATGCGATCCGTGAATTGCCTGATGTGAATGCAGCCGAAGCGATTGGCCGCTTACCGGGTGTATCGCTTGTTCGCAGCAACGGGGAAGGATCGAAAGTTGTTTTGCGTGGGCTTGATCCCAAATTTAGCAATGTCACGATCAATGGTATTCAGCAACCTTCAACCGATGTCAGTACAAATGGGGACAGGTCTGTCGATTTGAGCAACATCTCGCCTGAACTTCTTTCAGGGATTGAAGTATTCAAGTCGCCAACTGCCGATATGGATGCAGATGCCATTGCAGGAACAATCAACCTTGTCATATCCAAAGCTTCCGATATTCCGACGAACCAATTCAGGTTGTATGGGGGCTATAGTAACTTATATCAAACCTTTGGCAATTACAAAGCCTCATGGGATTTTTCTTCGCGTTTTCTTGATAAAAAACTTGGTATAATGGCGCAGGTCAACTATGAAAGCCGGGATCGAAGTGCCCAAAGTTTGGATATTGCGTATTTCAACCCAAATGCCGAAAAGGCGGACTCTTTTTATGTGGATGGTATTACCCTTACAGAAAAGAAGCAACTGACCAAACGCTATGGTGGATTGGTATTGATCGATTATCAATTTGATTTTGGGAGTATTTATATGACGAATATTTTAAACTCATCGCCACGAACCAGTTACACCCAATCTAAAAATGTAAACAGAAATGGCTTGTTAGTCCACAATGCAAGTGTTGACGAGAACAAAACAACCTCGTTCAACAGCACCCTTGGGGGTGTTGTTAACCTTAGCAAAGTGAAGTTGGACTGGAGTTTGACACGTGTACAGACAACCAATTTTAATCCGTACGACATGAACCTGACATTCAACCTTGGAGCGCCTTATGGTTTAAACTCAAGTATTGTTGGAACAAATGTTTCCGACCCGAAAATATTTGCAGACAATCTCACTTTTAACAGTGTAAACCAAAAAAAGGATACCCTGTCATTTTTAAATGCTTCGACATGGACTCCTGACACCTTGAAACAGACAAACTACACTGCTAAGCTCGATTTTGAAATCCCCTTAAAACTGGGGGATAAAATCGCTGGATTTTTTAAATTTGGAGGTAAGTATCAGACGGAAACACGCAAGCGTAGCGGGGTTCTTTTCTCCGACCAGCAGTATTATTTAAAACCAGCACTTACGGCATTGGCAATCAAAAACGACCCTCGTGGCACATTGGCAGTCACGGCTGGAAATACAATTCAAATGTCAAATTTTGCCGAACAGACGAATGTTCCAATACTGAATGACAAATACAACATGTTTCCCGGAATCCTCGAAAGTCAGATCAGGGACTGGCATACTTATCATATGTCGGAATATATTGAGGATCCCAGCAATGCTGAACTCAATTACGACACCTATGAGACAATGGCTGCCGGTTATGCCATGTTGAAGTTGAATTATGGCGACTTTATCACTTTTATTCCAGGTATCAGGTATGAATATTCCAATAATACCTATCATGGTGTTTATTCCTCTGTGAATGGGGCAATGGGGTTGAGCGGTTATTTTGAACCGGATACCACCGTTCAAAAATATGGGGAGTGGTTGCCAAGTGCCCATCTGAAAATAAAACCGACAAGCTGGATGGATATCAGGTTTTCGGCTGCAAGGACCCTAACCCGTCCGAACTACATGTGGCTGGTTCCACGTTTCAGGTACAACGCAGGCAATTACAGTGTCAGCAAGGCAAATCCTGACCTGAAACATGCAACTGCCTGGAATTATGATGCTTCCGTAACCTTCTATACTGGTGAATTTGGTTTGCTTTCCGTCGGTGGTTATACGAAAAAAATCTATAACATGTTTTATGGAATCAGTGGGACTCTTTCTCCCGAAGATGCTGTGAAAAACGGCCTGCCTCCACAATCGTTCGATCTGAACGAAGACTACACAAACCTCAAAGACTCCTATGTTCGGGGTATCGAGTTTGATTACAAAACACATTTCAATTTTTTGCCGGAACCCTTCAACCGTTTTGCATTTGGCGTTAACTTTACAAGATTATGGTCAAGTACTTACTACATGGTATGGAAAAAAGTAGAAGATATTGTGATGTACAATAATGTAAGACCTACGTTGGTAGTGGATTTCACGAAATCCTATTTCCAGCTCACAAAAAGCCGGATGCCATCACAGGTTGACTTTACTGCCAACACTTTTTTGGGTTACGACCACAAGGGCTTTTCGACAAGGGTTTCGATGAGCTATCAGGGAAACCGCTTGACCGGGATCAATCCGAACACCGACCAGTTGGGTTATAACCGCTACACAGATAAATATGTCCGTTTTGATGTCACGGCCAAGCAGAAAATCAACAAATACTTCAGTGTCCTGTTGAATTTGAATAACCTGACCAATGCAACGGAAAAAGGTTACAGATATACATCTGCCTACCCGACCTACGAAAACATGTATGGTTTTTCGGCCGATTTTGGTGTAGAGATCAATCTTCAATAAACGCTTTTACCTTTTCGTGTTACTTTTAAAAATTAGAAAATGAGAACAATACATAGAATTTTAATTTTGGCAGGTTTGTTTTTCCTATTCTTTCAGGAGGCCAATTCTCAGCAACGTGTAGTGACGATACAGGGAATAACCCCAGGTCAACCCTTGGTTTATGATCAAATATTCAATGCCATCAACGCAGATGCTACCAACCGTGTGACCAATAAAAATGTTGTCTATGAATTAAAAAGGGGGCAGGTTTACCTGAATACCTCTACCATCAACAGTGCCGATTACGATCTTTATATCCGAGCAGAAACCGGAACTGGCAATTTGCCAATTATCTTTCACACCCTCAATAGTGCTGGTGCTTCTGCTGCAATGATAACAGCCAGGCAAAACCTGATCTTGGAAAACCTCGAGATTGATGGAAAACATTCAAACGGTACCCTCGGGAACCGGATTTTGAACATGTATGGCAAAAATTATCGTTGTACCTTTCGCGGATGCCGCATCGTCAATGACCGTGGCGGTGCACTTGCCGTCCAGGTGGATGGGGTAAAACTCTATTATATCGATTGCATAATTGGCAATATGGGACATCAAATTTCGCTTGGCGGAAACGGAAGAGCTGTTGATTTACGTAACACGGGTACGGTTGACACGGTGGTTATACAGAACTGCACCATGTACAATATGACAGACCGTGTATTCCGGAATATGGCACCAATTATCAATTATTTCAAAATGGACCACAATACGATTGTAAACATTCAGGGTTATCATGGATGTATCCAGTTGGGAAAAACAAAAACGGCAGTCATTACCAACAATATTTTTGCCAATCCACTGACCCACGGTGACAGGTTTCCTGCACGTTGGAGAACAGAACAAATGCAACCGGATAAAGCTTTTGCAGTAATTACACACGACAGCCTCTCTTCCAAACTGACCTCTGCTACCGTGGAGATGAGGAACAACAACATCTATCATGAGAAAAAATTTGTTGATTTCTTTAACCTTACTCCTCCTCAGGATTCAATTGGTGATGTAAGGCCCATCAACAATGCGATTATTAAATTTGTTGGTGCCGGTCTGCCACAGGCTTATTTTGCAGAGGAACTTAATTTCAAAAATATCTCTTCAGGCCTTATGCTCTATAACTTTTTAACCTACTGGGTATCTCACCCAAAAGCATCGGTATTTCCCAATAACTTCTCCGAAATCTATCCTTACGAATGGGACGTTTCCTATTCAACCTCTTCAAAGTCGTACAAAGCTGGTGACAAGGGTTATCCTATTGGGGATTTAAATGCCTGGCCAGCATTAAAAACCCAGTGGGTTCAGGGGATCGTTCAAAAAAGTGCGTTATTGGATGTGAAAAATGAACTGGGATTCCGGATTGAAACTGGCTATCCAAATCCGTTTGTGAACCAGACTGAAATCTCCTATACAGTGACCAAAGCTCAAAAAATGGATGTAAGTGTGTATAATATGGTAGGTCAACGGGTCAAGACGCTGATAAGCAACTTTCAGGAAGAAGGCAATTATAGAGCGACCTGGGATGGAACAGACTATAAAGGAAAAAATTCCGGTAAAGGTCTCTACCTGATCAATCTTGCGGGCACCAACGGAAAAATCGCGTCGAAAGTATTCAAGGACTAATATTACGTGGTTATCAAAAAAAGCAGTAGCTCTCTGTGAATGACCTTGGCTATCTCCAGATTTAAAGAGGAAGCCGGAAAATATTCTCCGGCTTTCTTATATTTTTACAAACACAAACCAAGCTCCAATTAAAGAAAAATGATTTTATCTATGAACAGCAAAATTCTATTAAGTCTGGCTTTACCCATTTTGGGATGCAATGCAATTCTCGCAAAAACGAAACCCAACATCCTGTTTATTGCCGTTGACGACCTTAAGCCTTTGATTGGCGCTTATGGTGACCGTCTAGCAAAAACTCCGGGGATGGATAGGCTGGCCAAAGAAGGGGTCGTATTCCAAAGCAGTTATTGCCAGCAAGCCATTTCTGCAGCAACCCGAGCCAGTATTATGACTGGCATGCGCCCCGACAAAACAAGGATCTGGGATTTGGTGACCGACTTCAGGCAAGTGAACCCCAATGTTGTTACGATGCCCCAATATTTCAAATCGATGGGATACGAAACGGCGGCAATGGGTAAAATTTACCACAAGAGCAGTGCGGGTCCCGGACACGATGCGCCATCCTGGAGCGTACCTTACGTCGATGCCAAATGCCCGGTGTATGCATTACCCAACAGCATCAACGAAAGAGGAAAAGGCAAAGCCACCGAATGTGCCGATGTCCCCGATGAAACTTATGCAGATGGAGCTTTGACCAAATTGGCCCTCACCTCTTTGCAGACGTTAAGCAAAGGTGAAAAGCCTTTTTTCCTTGCTGTTGGCTTTCTAAAGCCACATCTCCCGTTTGTTTCCCCGAAAAAATACTGGGACTTGTATGACAGGAATAAATTTGAAATCGCCCCATTCCAGAAAAAAGCGGCCAACAGCCCCGATGAAGCCTATCATGTTTCAGGCGAGTTGAAAAGTTATACAGATATTCCTCAATTCGATAGTTACTCCGAAAAGGAACTCGATCATTTATCGCCTGATAAACAGAAGGAACTGATACATGGCTATTACGCAGCAATGTCCTATACTGATGCACAGATCCTGGAATTGCTAAAAGAACTCGACCGGCTTGGGATCCGCGAAAATACAATTATCGTTCTTTGGGGCGACCATGGGTGGCACCTCGGTGATCATGGCTTGTGGAACAAACATACCAATTTTGAAAATGCAACCCATACACTGTTGATGATGAGCGTTCCTGGCACAAAACCGGGCATCAAACCTGTAACCTTGTGCGAATTTACAGATGTTTACCCGACACTTTGCGACCTGACAAAGATTCCTGCACCCAAATACCTCGATGGGATAAGCCTTGTTCCTGCAATCAATCACCCTGAGGTTCAATTGCGCGATTATACTTTTAGTCAGTACCCACGCTCGAACGGTAAAGTAATGGGTTACTCAATCCGCACAGGGCGTTTCCGTTATACCGAATGGATGACCGACAGTTACAGGACAAATCTTCCTTATGACAAAAAATATGTCATCGCAAGCGAAATGTATGATTATGAAAAGGATCCCCTTGAAAAAGTTAGCGTTATTGGCAAGCCTGAATATCAGAAGGATCAAAAAAACATGGAAAAACTATTCATGGAAAGTATGCAACGTGAATACAACAGTTGTGCCGCTTATTCAAAAATAGCCAATTTCCAGGCACCCATCGTCGTAGGATCTGATGCTAAAAAAGGTAAAAAAACAAAGGTAAAAGCAGAAGAGTAATCGTTGGGTTTTTCATAGTTTTACAGTTGAAAACTAATTAACAATTTAGGAAAATATGAACCCAATGATGAATGGAAGAGTTCTGCTGAGCCTCACCTTACCACTGTTAGGAAGTTATTCGGCAATTGCGCAAAACAGACCAAATGTTTTATTTATCGCAGTCGATGATCTGAAACCGATCCTGGGTTGTTATGGCGACAAATTGGTTAAAACCCCTAACATCGACAGATTGGCAAAGCGGGGAACTGTTTTTATGCAAAACTATTGCCAGCAGGCGGTTAGCGGTCCCACGCGTGCCAGTTTGATGACTGGGATGCGTCCCGATTATACACGGATCTGGGATCTGAAAACAAAGATGCGCGATGTAAACCCGGGCATTCTGAGTCTGCCACAATATTTTATTTCCCAGGGTTATTCAACCCAGGGCATTGGAAAAATCTACGACCCGCGTTGTGTTGACGATGCGTTGGACCAACCTTCGTGGAGCGTCCCCTACTACAAAAGATCTGATAAATATATCTCAAAAAGTACGGGTAAACCGGAAGGTCAATATCAGTTGCCCGAAACGAAGGCACTATTTGTCAAATATACGAAGGAAGGTGAGGCCAAAGGATTAAAAGGGAAGGAGCTTACCGATTATGTTGGAAGTTTCGTCAAGCCATCGGTTGAATGTGCAGATGTTCCCGACAATGCCTATAACGATGGTTCCAATGCCTTGTATGCCAAAGAGATACTTGGTCAACTGTCAAAGGAGGGAAAACCTTTCTTTTTTGCAGTCGGTTTCAGTAAACCGCATTTGCCATTTGTGGCACCAAAAAAATACTGGGACTTGTACAAACGTGACCAGATGCCACTCGCGCCCTTTCAGCAAAAGGCCAAAAATGGACCTGAGATCGGATATCACACAGCAGCCGAGCTGCTAGCCTATTCCGATATTCCACCAATCGCCTCTTTTTCGGACCAGAAAGTTGGAATGGACTTACCTGTCGATAAACAGAAGGAACTGATCCATGGTTATTATGCTGCAACATCGTATATGGATGCCCAGGTTGGGATACTGTTGAATGCCCTCGATTCACTGGGATTATCAAAAAATACGATTATTGTGCTCTGGGGCGACCATGGCTGGCATTTGGGCGACCACAACCTTTGGTGCAAGCATACCAATTTCGAGCAGGCTACTCACGCCCCATTGTTGATTTCTGCACCCGGAATTCAACCTTCAAAAACAAAATCACCATCCGAGTTTATTGATATTTTCCCAACCCTTTGCGATTTAACAGGTGTGAAAATCCCTGTCCATCTGGATGGGAAGAGTCTGGTTCCAATGATGAAGGATTCGAAAGTTTCTGTGAAGGAATTCTCTGTTAGTCAATACCCAAGACCTGCAAATAAATTGGAAAATGCAAGGCTTGGTTGGTCTGACGGCGAGTTTATGGGTTATTCGATCAGGACAGCAAAATATCGTTATACCATCTGGTTGAAGGATACTTTCCGCAGTTATAAGCCATACAGTAAGGATTTGGTAGTGGCCTCTGAGCTGTACGACTATGAAAAGGATCCAAATGAAACTAAAAACGTTGTCGATGACAAGATCTATGCCTCGGTTACTAAAGATATGAACGACAAAATGTTACAATTTTTGTCCGGTCAGGTTAAAGAAAATAAAGTTGAATCCACTCCGAAAAGATAAAAACAAAAAATGCCACAAAGACTCTAAGACACTAAGTTTTCACAAAGATTTTAATATCAACAGGTTATTCTTAGTGAAGCCTTTGAGACTTTGTGTCTTTGTTGCAGAAGAACGCTTTTCGGAGTGGACTCAAAGTTCCGAAGTCGAAATGTTCCGTAGTCCTGCATAGATTTCATGGGAGATGAATTGTGTAGGTCTTTCACCGCTAAGGAGCAATCGATGATATTAATGAAAAGGTCTTATCCATTTTTATAAAGATTCAAGTGACGCCAATACATAGCTGTTTTAAAAAGATTATATTGCTTTCAATGCTGATTGTTTTTTCGGGTGCCGGTTATGCAAAAAAAATCGGGAATAGTACTGAAAAGAAACAATCTGTTTCTGATTCTATTGTAAATCAGATTATTATAATTGAACGGGATAGGATTGTTAAACGGGCAGAAAAACTTTTAAGCGAACCTCCCAGGACGGTTACTGCCAGCTCTTCACCCCGAAGCATGGGTGGGAAGCATGATTTTTATTCCGAGGGACCATATTGGTGGCCCGATCCGGCAAATCCAAACGGACCATTTATCCGTCACGATGGGTTGAGGTTTCCTGGCCGTTTCGAGGATCACGACAGAGACCTCCGCAACTTCTCTTGGATTGTTGGAACCCATACTTCTGCCTGGATATTGACAGTGGAGGAAAAGTATGTCAAAGCTGCTATGGTGCATCTGAAAGCATGGTTTATTGACACAACGACTTTGATGAACCCAAACATGTTGTATGCCCAGGCCATTCGCGGTATTAATTCAGGGCGGGGTGTCGGGATTATAGATGCCGGTCAGTTGATGGATGTTGCGCAATCGGTTTATGTGCTTGAAAAATCGCCCTATGTTTCAGGCAAAGATATCAAACAAATTAAAGAATGGTTCACCAAATTCATTGCCTGGTTGACTACCCATCCTTATGGCATCGATGAGATGAATGCAAAAAACAACCATGGGTCATGGTGGCATGCACAGGTGGCATCGTATGCCCGTTTGGTTGGGGATCAGAAAGTGCTTCAAATGTGCAGGGATCATTACAAGGCTATTTTGCTGCCCAATCAAATGGCTGAAAACGGAAGTTATCCGGAGGAGTTGGCCCGGACCAAGCCTTATTCCTATTCGCTTTTCAACCTCGATGCAACTGCTGCCCTGCTTTGGATACTTTCTGACAAATCATTTGATGACTGGAATTATACCCTTTCTGATGGGCGCGGATTATCCAGGGGATTGGACTATATGCTGCCCTATCTCAAAGACAAATCAAAATGGACAGTTGCCAAAGATGTGGATCATTGGGAGGAGCAACCTGAACCTCGCCTGTTTATGCTTTTTACTGCTCTGGTAGAGAACAATTCTGCATGGTTTGATCTATGGAAATCGTTGGATGAAAAGAACGGGAGTGACAAAAGCCGCCTCTCTATGATGTTGAAAAACCCGTTAATCTGGATTAACGATAAAAAATGAATATTTGCAAGTATTTATAATACAATTGTATAGAATGAATAGTTCTGCTGATAAATTAAAATCTGTTTTATTGTTATTGGGATTTTGGGTTGTCTTTCAATTACAAAGTCAGGGGCAGGAAATAACAGCGTACCGATTTGCTGAAAATCCGGTTATCAAGCCTGAGATGTTGAAAAACGGGGATGGGGCCAATATCAATGGTCCTTCGTTGATCAAAGTTCCCGATTGGATCAAATCCCCGTTGGGAAAGTATTATCTCTACTTTGCCCATCATCAGGGGAAATATATCCGTTTGGCTTATGCTGACAATTTAAAGGGGCCATGGAAGATTTATGAAAAGGGTACCTTAAAACGGGAGGATTGCTTTTTCGATGATGGGACGAATAAGCTCAAAGTCAATCATATCGCATCACCTGATGTCTTGATTGATTCGGAGAAAAAGGAGTTGGTGATGTATTTCCATATCTCTGCCGGAAAAACCCCTGCTGGGAAACCCACCCCACAGGTGACCTTACGGGCAACTTCCAAAAACGGGCTCGATTTCCAACCAGCAACTGAAATATTGGGGGAATCCTATTTCAGGGTTTTTAAATGGGAAAATCAGTTTTTTGCAATGGCAAAGGCCGGGCTTTACAGGTCCGCTAATGGGTTTTCAAAATTTGAAAAGGGTCCTGATACTTTTCTGAAGATCAATGAAAATAACGGCGACATCCATCTGAGACATCTGGCCTTGCTTCAAAAAGGGAACCTGATGTATATTTTCTATTCGAGAATTGGGGATGCACCCGAGCATATTCAATATTCAAAGATGGAGCTTACAGGTGACTGGAAAAGTTGGGTTGCTACTGCTCCAAAATCTCTTTTGGGACCCTCAAAAGAGTATGAAGGGGTTGCTTATCCAATCAAAAAATCGGTCTCAGGTGCTTCAAAAACACCAGTTCATGAACTGCGTGATCCGGCTATCTTTGAGGAAGATGGTAAAACATACCTGCTCTATTCTGTCTCCGGGGAGTTGGGAATCGCAATAGCGGAATTAAGAATGAATGAAGGAATTAAGAATTAAAGAATTAAAAATTAAACTGATAATACGTGCCATGAAACAATTGAATTGGACAGCAATCAAATTCGCCAAAACCAATATTTCAATATTATTTCTATTTATTTCAATTAATATCTCTGCTCAGCAATACATTACAGAAACCAACATTCATTATTATCCTGATTCGATCAATGCCAAAGACAGTTATTTGTCAGAACAGTGTACTCTGGATTTGTATTATCCCCAAAATACGAAAAACTATTCAACCATCGTCTGGTTTCATGGTGGAGGTCTTACCGGAGGGGAAAAAGAGATTCCTAAAGCCTTAATGGACAAAGGCTATGCTGTGATTGGGGTTGAATACCGCTTGTCACCAAAGGCAACAGCTCCGGCTTATATCGAAGATGCTGCATCTGCAGTTGCCTGGGTTTTTAGAAATATTGAGAAATATGGTGGCAGCACCAAATTGATCTTTGTATCAGGTCATTCGGCAGGTGGTTATCTTGGGATGATGATCACATTGAATAAAGCGTATTTAAGCAAATACAACATTGATGCGAACCGAATCGCATCGTTGATTCCTTTTAGCGGTCAGGCGATTACCCATTATACGATCCGAAAGGAAAATGGCATTAGGAATACGCAACCCATTATAGATCAATATGCACCACTTTATTTTGTTCGTTCAGACGCACCACCCATGTTGCTGATTACAGGCGACCGTGAAAAGGAATTGTTGGGTCGTTATGAAGAAAACGCCTACCTGTGCCGGATGATGAAACTGAACGGCCACACCAGAACGACACTTTATGAATTGCAGGGGTTCGACCATGGAGGAATGGCTGAACCTGCTTTCCCGTTGTTGCTGAATGAGGTGGCGACGGTTACTAAAGAGATTTTAAATCCATCAAAATAATTCAAATCATCAAATGAAGAATTTAAACATTGTAAAAACAGCCGGCATTGCAGCTTTTGGTATGATCACCGGAACAGGACAGTTGTTGGCGAATGGCAATCCAACAGGGAATACCGCAGGTAAAAAGCCCAATATCATCTTTATCCTCGCCGATGATTTGGGTATCGGTGATGTTGGTTGTTATGGTGCCGACAATTACAAGACGCCCAATATTGACAAACTGGCAAGTCAGGGAATCCGTTTTGTGCATGCTTTTACAGCTCCGTTGAGCGGTCCTTCACGCGCTACAATCCTCAGCGGGCGCCATGCCTTCCGGACTGGTGCGACCAATCAGGATGCATGTGGCAATTTGCTTCCCACAATTGAAACATTCATGCCAACTTATTTAAAACATGCAGGATATGCCAATACAATGATTGGCAAGTGGGGACAGCTTCCTCTTAATCCTTCCGATTTTGGGTTTGAGGATTACCTTAAATTTCAAGGAAGTGGCATCTATTGGAATACCCAGGAAAAAGGGAAGACCTATCTGTTGAACGGTGTCGAGACAGCCCTAAAGGACAAAGAATATATGCCTGATGTGATGCACAAAAGAATGGTGGAGTTTCTGACGAAGAACAAAAACAACCCGTTTTATGCCTATTATTCCCTGTCGCATGTTCATGGAGAAATTCTACCCACTCCCGACAGCAAGACCAACAGTAAAAACCTGTACAACGACAATATCATTTACATGGATAAGCTTGTTGGACAGTTGAGGGCAGAACTTGTCCGGCTAAAACTGGATGACAATACCATTCTGATATTCTTTGGAGACAATGGAACCGCAGGCGGCAAGGCTGATAAAGCAACAATTGGAGGCAAACGACTGAGTGGACAAAAAGGCTCAATGCTCGAAGGGGGAGGTTTGGTTCCATTGATCGCCTACTGGCCGGGAGTTACCCCAAAAGGGAAAGTCTCCGACGACCTGATTAGTGCGGTTGACTTTGTTCCGACTTTTGCTGAAATAGCCGGGGCACAACTTCCATCAGGCAAAATTCTGGATGGCCAAAGCTTTAATACACAGCTTCATGGTGAAAAGGGAAATCCACGAACCTCAATCTTCGTTCAATTGGCAAATAATTACTATGTCAGGAGTCTGGGATATAAATTAAATCAGTCAGGCGAATTGTTCGACATGAGCAAAGCACCTTTTGAGGAAATCGCAGTTGCTGCAGACACACAAAACTCGGAGGCAATTGCTGCGAAGAAAAGTCTTCAGGCTGAACTCGACCGGTTAAATCCCAAAGGAGGATATATCGATAAGGGAGATGGCTCTGGCCGTCATGCCAACAAAGCGGCCAATAAAGCTGCAAAGAGCGGAAACAAACCAGCAAATAAAGCTGCCGGCAAAGCTGGACAGAAGAAGAAACAAAAAGAGCAATAAGAATGAAATCTGTTTTTGTTTTAATCTTTTGTTTGGGAATTTTGGAGCCATGCTTTTCGAAAGTCGGCCCTAAGATTATCCTTAAACTGGACGATTTTCAGGCAAAAAAGGATAGCTGTCCGTGTATTCCAACATTGATTTTTTTGAAGGAAAGGGAGATAAAAGCAGGATTTGGAGCTGTGGCCAACAGGTTCGACAGCACTGCACTTAGTGTTCTTCAACCCTATTTGAATGCCACAAATCGAAATGGTGAAAGACTTTTCGAAATCTGGCATCACGGCTTGAATCATGCGAAAACTGAGTTCAAAGATTCAACTTATCAATACCAGAAAGCCCATTTTGAACAAGCCGACAAACTGATTAAAAAATACCTGGGTATCCAGATGCATACTTTTGGAACTCCGTACAATGCAAGTGATTCCATTACCAATCAGGTCGTTTCAGAAGACCCAAACTATAAGGTTTTTCTGTACAGCAGTGTTGTACCTAAAGTCAATAATGGAATCATGTATATGGATCATCGCGTCAATTTGGAAAATGGAACTGGTAAGCCGGAATTTGATTTTTTCATAACTGACTATGCGAAAAAGAAAGATAGCTTCCCCGATTATATGGTACTACAGGCGCATCCCAATGGATGGACTCCTGAAAAACTTAACCAGTTCACGCAAATCATTGATTTCCTTATTTCTGAAGGCTGCGAATTTGTCTTACCTTATGAATACTATAGAAATGGAAAATTGTAATACATTAATATACAAAGGATTAAATTTTGCATTGTTAAGTTTGGTTGCAGCACCTCTGTTTTCACAGAATAAGCAACCAGATTTGAAAAGGCCAAATGTGATGGTTATCTTAACCGATGATATGGGCTATTCCGATATTGGATGCTATGGGTCCGAAATCAATACGCCGAACATCGACAAGTTGGCTGCCAATGGAGTACGGTTTACCCACTTCTACAATACTGCCCGTTGCAGTCCGACAAGGGCTTCATTGCTGACCGGTTTATACCCACACCAGGCTGGAATGGGTCATCTGGCATCCGAGAATTACAAAGAACCCGGTTATGTCGATGATCTGAGCAAAAATGCAGTTACCCTTGCTGAGATTTTCAGTCAGGCCGGTTACGCAACTTACATGACAGGCAAATGGCACATTTCCAAAGAGATGACCAAAAATGGAGACAAAAGCAACTGGCCCCTTCAGCGCGGATTTCAACGCCATTTTGGAACACTCAATGGATCAGGAAGTTATTACGATCCTGGTACGTTGATCAGTAACAATACTTTTGTGTCTCTTGGCAAGGATTTTTATTACACAAATGCGATCAGCGATACAACGGTAAAGTTCATCAATGAACATCCGAAAGGAAAGCCATTTTTCTTCTATGTCGCATATACCGCTGCCCATTGGCCATTGCATGCCCCCGAAAAGGAAGTCAGGAAATACAAAGGAAAGTACGATAAAGGTTGGGACGCAATCCGGCAGCAGCGTTTCGAAAAACTGAAGAAACTGGGGATAATCGACGGACAATGTGTTTTATCCGAACGTGGCGTAGAGATTCCTGCATGGAAAGATGAGCCGTTAAAGGAGTGGCAGCTACGCCGGATGGAGGTTTATGCAGCCATGATCGATGTGATGGACCAAGGTGTCGGACGGATTATTTCTGCTTTGGAAAAGAAAGGCGAATTGGAAAATACAGTCATCTTTTATCTGCACGACAATGGGGGTTGTGCCGAACCTCAGGGATCGGATAAACCGGAAATGCCGATGACAGACGAACAGAAAATATTGAAGCCTTTTTCAACCGATTCGGTTTTTGCAGGGAAAAGACCCATCTATACCCGTGATGGCCGGTTCGTAAGAAGTGGTCGGGGAGTGATGGCTGGTGATGCCGATTCGTGGATGGCTTATGGACCTGAATGGGCAAATGTAAGCAATACCCCATTCCGTTCGTATAAGCAGTATGTCCACGAAGGAGGAATTGCATCGCCTCTAATCGTCCATTGGCCGGCGGGTATCGCTGCGAAAGGATTAATAACCAGACAATTGTCCCATCTGATTGATATTGTTCCTACCTGCCTTGAAATTACTGGTCTGCGTTACCCGACTGCTTTTAAAAACAATACGATCCAACCATTGGAAGGAATTAGTTTGGTACCGGCATTTGAAAACAAATCTACAAAAAGGGAATTTGTCTTCTGGGAACATTCCGCGAATTGTGCGATCAGGATGGAAAACTGGAAACTGGTTTCGCGTGTAAAGAATCAAAAGCAATTCACCTCTGCTGATCAAAACAAATGGGAATTGTACGATCTGGACAAAGATCCATCTGAAACCAACAATCTGGCTCTGAAGTTTCCCGAGAAAGTAAAGGAGATGGCCCAAAAGTGGGAAACCGAAGCTTTACGTACAAGGGCAAAACCCTGGCCATGGCAGGTCAACAAGTAATGTTTCATCAAATCGAAATATAAATAGTATGCAAAAGACGATTAAGATATTAATAATTAGCCTGTTTTTCATCAACACTTCGGTTTATCAACTTCCTGCTTTATCTTTTCAGGCAAAATCGGGTTCCAAAAACCTGACCGATAAGGGTGGCTTTACCCAACAGGTAATTGGGAATATCCAAAAAGGGACAATCGAGCAGGCGGAGAAAATGATGTCTGAGAATCCGGTCACGGTAACGGCATCATCCTGTAAAAGAAGTACAGGAGGGAAAAACGATTTTTATTCGGAAGGTGATTATTGGTGGCCCGATCCGGCCAAACCTGAAGGGCCTTACATTCAGAAAGATGGACAGACAAACCCTGAAAATTTCTCCGACCATCGTTATGCCATGATCCGGTTCAGTGACATTACCTCTACCTTAACTTCGGCATGGTTGCTTACCGGCAATCGGAAATATGCAGATAAGGCAATCGAACACCTGAATGCTTGGTTTGTCGATCCTTCAACAAAAATGAACCCCAATATGCTTTATGCACAGGCAATCTGGGGCAAGTTCACCGGTCGTGGGATCGGCCTGATCGATGCTTATCATTTGGTTGAGGTGGCACAATCTGCTAAGATTTTGATTGATAATAAGTTGATTTCAAAGGAAAAAGCTTCTAATATTAAAGAATGGTTCAGCAGCTTTTTGACCTGGATGACGACCCATCAATATGGGATCGACGAAATGAACGCTAAAAACAATCATGGCACCTGTTGGGTCGCAACCGCCGCATCAATGGCAGTGGTGGCTGAAAATGACGAGGTTAAAAAACTATGTATCAATCGGTTTAAAACGATCCTGTTGCCATCTCAAATGGCCGATGATGGGAGTTTCCCTCTTGAAATCAAACGGACAAAACCTTACGGCTACTCACTTTTCAACATCGATGCAATGTGCAATGTGGCGCGGATTTTATCAACTTCCCAGGATAACTTGTTTGAGTTCAAAACCGAAAAAGGATTGTCGCTGAAGAATGGTATGGAATACATTTATCCGTTTATTGCCGACAAATCGAAATGGCCCTTTGCCAAAGACATTTACATTTGGGAGGAATGGCCTGTCCGGCAATCGTCTCTCCTTTTTGCAGGTTTGGCTTACCAAAATGAAAAATACATTTCGACATTCCTCAGCTTGCCGGCAAATCCAACGCATCCTGAAGTGATTCGTAACCTTCCGGTAAGGCATCCGGTAATCTGGTTGATGAATAAACCATTAAAAATTTGATCAATAAGATTCTTTGTGAATCTTTGAGCCTTAGAGCCTTCGTGGCATAATAGTATCCTGCCACTAAGTCACAACTTGTCGGGAAAGCCAATAAGGATCACAAAGAATAAATCTTCAAATATAAACCCAGTTTCATTTATACTTAAAATGCGAAAATTTACTTCTATCTTACTAATCATGATTGGGTTGTTTCTAACCCATTATCTTTCAGCACAAACCACTACAAAAACCCGGTTAAATGAAAACTGGAAATACCTCAAAGGCGACCTTGGGGGAATATGGGAAGCGGTAAGGCCGGTAAAAGCGGGCAATCCCGAAAGTGTACCCTTATGGGAAGAGGTCACGTTACCCCATTGTTTCAATGCCACAGATGCGGTCGATCCCGATGTGAACTATTATCAGGGTCCGGGTTGGTATACGAACCAGATTAAAATCAACAGTCCATATTCAAATGGAAGGACGTTCCTTCATTTCGAAGGTGCCGGACAAAAAACCGAGGTTTATATCTATACCACAAAAGTTGGATCTCATGTTGGAGGATATAATGAATGGT
>JBAXWR010000409.1:0-5391 GCA_037128295.1 Mariniphaga sp. | reverse complement strand
TACCTACCGCAAAATTTCTGAGAATAGGTTATCCGAAAGTGAAAAACGGTACAAACTTCTCGCAGAAAATACAAACGATTTTATCTGGGTTCTCGATCCAATGACGATGCATTTCATTTATGTGAGTCCTTCATGTGAGCACCTTCTGGGTTATACAATGGATGAAATGCTTCAGAATCCATTCGAAATGATCCTGGTTCCAGAGATAAGGGAGGCATTTGTCCAAAGAGCGAGGGACGGAATCGCGAAATTTAACACTAACCCTATACCCCATACAAGCGAACTGAAAGAAGTTTTGCAGTTGCGCAAAGATGGAACCACTTTGATCACGGAAGTTTCTTATAAAGCGTACTTTAACCAACATTCCGGAAAGGTTGAGATCCAGGGTGTCAGCCGCGATGTAACAGACCGCATAAAAGCTGAAAGGGCATTGAAACAGAGTGAAGAAAAATATCGGATGTTTGCTGAAAACATGAAAGATGTTGTCTGGACTCTCGATACATCGACCCTTCGTTTTCTTTATATAAGCCCTTCTGTCGTTAAACTTAGGGGCTACACTCCTGATGAAATTTTTTCCGAAAACATGGAATCAACCCTTAGCACCCAATTTAAGTCTATTGTCCCGGAACTCATCTCCCAACGCTGTGCAGACTTACACGCCGGAAGGATTTCAACCGAAACCTATTTCACCGATGAGATTGAACAGACCTGCAAGGATGGGTCAAATGTTTGGACCGAAATTATATCGCATTTATGGTTGAATAAAAATACCGGGCATATTGAGCTGCATGGTGTGTCTAGAAACCTTACCGAAAGGAAACAAATTGAGTTGACGCTTAAAGAGAATGAGGCACGCCTAGATGAGCTGAATGCAACCAAAGACAAGTTTTTCTCTATCATCGCACACGACCTCAAAAATCCATTCAATGCCATCATTGGTTTTAGTAATCTTTTGATCGATCAGGTTAAGGATAAAGATTATGAGGGCATTGATGAATATGCTACCATTATCAAGGATTCATCATTGAGGGCTATGTCATTGCTTAACAACCTTTTAATATGGTCCAGGTCACAAACTGGAAGGATGGAATTCAATCCTGAATATATTGAATTGGTGAGACTCATAGGTGAAGTAACAGAACTTCTCAACGACTCAGCGCAGCAAAAAACGATTGAAATTACATCAAGATTACCCCATAACGCATTGGTATTAGCTGATAAAGAGATGATTAGCACAGTTTTAAGGAATTTGATTTCCAATGCGATAAAATTTACCCATCCTGGTGGAAGGATTACCGTTTCTGCACACCTTCAGAAAGAAGGATGGGTGGTTGAGGTTGGCGATAACGGAATGGGGATTAAAAAGGAGTTTATCCATAAACTTTTCAGGATTGATGAAACCCACTCTACAAAGGGAACCAATGATGAATTGGGCACAGGTTTGGGTTTGTTGCTCTGTAAGGAGTTTATTTCAAAGCATAAAGGGAAAATCTGGGTCGAAAGCGAATACAGCAAAGGAAGCAAATTTAGCTTTTTAATTCCTGTATAAAAGAGACAAAACATGTTTGAACGCCTCCCCCTTTCCTAAAGGGGGGCAGGGGGGATTTAGGTATAATTATTTGATTTAATGTACATTATCAAAAAAAATTAGTTCAAGTGGCAAACAAGACTTCGGAACATATTCTCAATACCTCTGCGACCCTTTTGGGATTTTGTCTGGTTGTAATCACATCTTTACATAGTTCCGATTATTCAACGATCAGTATTGTTGACGAATTTACGTCTATTATTGCAATGCTCCTGATTTTCTCAAGTTTGTTCTCCTTTTATTCAATCCGAAGCTCAAATGACTCAAGGGCAAATATAATGGAGAAAATTGCAGATTATCTGTTCGCCTTTGCACTGTTTGGAATACTGATTATTGTACTGTGCCTCGCATTTAAAATTCTTAAATAGGTAAAGTCCAATTCCGGGCTTGGAGTGTGACCCGAACAATAAGGTAATAAGGTTATACAGTGGTTCGGTATTTTGAGTTGGCAAGGTCTCAATTCCTTCCATACTTTTTTATTTATTTTGGAATTTTGGGAATCGTAAAAAAGAATGTACTGCCTATACCTAATGTGCTTTCAACCCAGATTTTACCCCCATGTTTCTGAACCAGTTCTTTGCACAGCAATAACCCAAGACCGGTTCCGGTCTCCTTTAGCGTTCCGGGAGTAGAGTAGGTTTCTTCGATCCTGAAAAGTTTTTCGATGGTTTCCTCCTTTATTCCAACACCTTTATCATGAACCGAAATGATGAAATCTGTCAAACCTTTAGTTACACTTATTTTGATCTGTCCATTTAAATTAGAAAACTTGACTGCATTTGATATTAGATTTCTCAAAATACTGCCAATCATAGATTTATCCGCAAAAAGACTAATCTGACCGGGCAGGTCATTTAAGATCAAGATGTTTTTCTGCAATGCGGCGTCATTGGCTAGTTCTGTAACATCATCGATCAATTTTACAAGATCGAATATTGTTGGAGTGAAGGTCAATTTACCGGTTTGCAACTGCGACCACTCCAACAAGTCTGAAAGCAATGACATGGCACGTAATGATGAACGGTAGATGATATCGGCATATTCAGCTATTCCTTTATAGTCTTTTTCCTTTATCTGATCCAATAAAATATTACTGAAACCAATAATTGCATTGAAGGGGTTCTTTAAGTCATGGCCAATGATAGAGAAGAATTTATCTTTGGTAGCATTTAGCTCTTTTAACCGGTTCTCGCTTTCCTTTAATTGATCCTCAATACGTTTTCGGTCAGTAACATCATGTATAATTGAATGTAACAGTTCACGGCCTGAAATGCAGATTGGGCTTGAATAAACTTCCACATCCCGGATTTCCCCTGTCGATAACCGATGCCGGAATTTGTGATATGATTTTTGCCCTGTCATCGACTGTTGCATTTCTTCTGAAATTTCAATTGGACTTAATACATTGATATTGAATATATTAATTGACTTCATGTCTTGCAATGAATAGCCATAGAATTGTGAAGCTGCAGTATTTGCGTCAACAATTGTGCCATCAGCCGGGTCAATGAGCAACTTTACAGCCTGATTCTTCTCGAACATGGCATAGTACAATTGCGATTTCTCCGCCAATGCATCCTTGATCATTTTTTGGTCGGTAATATCCCTTACAATGACTATCACCTCTTCAATTCCAATCGGGATCATTCTTGCCTCATAAGATCTCAGACCTCTTTCGGGAACCGGTAACTGGTATTCAAAAACCTGCATTTTATCGGTTTCAAATGCCAGTTCCATTTTTTTATCAATTAATTCCGCAAACTCTGGAGGTGCCACATCATGGTTATTTTTGCCAATAATAGAACCTTTTTGGTAATACAAATCTTCGATGTTTGCTTTAAAATCGAGATATTCCCCGTTCCTATCCAACGAAAACATCATAACTGGAATTGCTTCGATCAGGCTGTTTGCCCGTTTTTCGCTGATAATAAGGTTTTGCTCTGTCTGTTTACGGTTGGAGATATCGGAATGAGTTCCAGCCATAAGCAAGGGTTTGCCATCAATGGTCCACTCGATTACTTTTCCCTTGTCGTGTATCCATACCCAATTGCCATTTCGGTGATTCATTCGACATTCAAGGTCATAATATGAAGATTTACAGTTGAATACTAGTTCCAAAAGCTGTTCGGAAACAATTAAATCTTCAGGATGGGCAAATTTGAACCATGTATTGATTGAAATGGGTGAGATTTCGTCTAAGGAATAGCCAATTATTTCAGCCCATCGTTCATTGATAATCACTTCACCTGTTTGAATATTCCACTCCCAGGTACCTACATTTGTTGCCTCTATGACATTGTTCAGTCGGTCCTGAACCTTTTTTAAAGCCTTTTCAGTCCGTATCCGATCTGTTATATTTCGGATATTGCATTGAATAACTTTTTTACTATCAACAAGATAAACATTGCTAACAAATTCTACTTCAATAGGTTCACCACTCTTTGTATCCAGAGGCATATTTTCAAACCGGATATACTCTTTGTTTTGTAAGATTGAAAAAGATTCTTTTGAGGCGGCAATATTTTTAAAAGTGCCGATTTCCCAAAGCTCTTTTCCCAGGATTTCTTCTCGTGTGTACCCTATCAAATCAATCAAATATGGGTTTGCCTCCACAATTTGACCATTTTCTGCGTCAAGAATCAGGATACCATCTTTTGCCGATTCAAAAAGCCGGCGAAAGCGAGTTTCAGAAGCCTGAATTTTTAGATCAGCAATTTTAAGTTCTTCGTTCTGCTTTTCAAGCTCTGTCGCATGAACCTCGAGTTCGTGGATGAGTTTTTGTCTGTCGGTTTCATACCAGTTTTCGGTATCGCTGCTTTGTCTTTCTTCCAATCTGTTTATTTCGTTGGGAAGAAGATTGTTGGTCAGCTCTTGTTCATTTTTAGTCGGGGCATCCTTTGATTGCTTTTTAGAGGGTTCCATATTCCGTTGATGTAAATTGCTTTGTTATCCAGTGACTTGCATTATTTCATGTAAAATTAAAGATACAATATGTTATCTATTAACTTTCTAAAACATTTTATACCACAAAGCAACTTATGGTACCGACCTTTATGGCCATTCATTAAAGAATTTGATTACTTTGCTGTTTTTTTCCTTAAACATCTTACCCAGTCAATTTCAAAATAATGCGGTAATGTCCCTCCATTGACAGGTTGATGAAGGCTACCCACAAAATTAAGGAAGAGTTCACCAGCATTTTTTGTCAATTGCTCACGATGAACTTCTGAGTTATTGATCTTCCATACTAGTTCATTTCCAAATATCTCCAAACGGAATATGTGGAAATTTTTGAAATTCAAACCTTTAATCTGAACCAACTTCTTTGTGCCATTTTTATCGGCCTGATCGATTATCCCTATTCCTACACAATTGTGACCACTTCTGAAGACATCGATCTGTGGAAAAGGTTTAATCCCAGTTAATGAGAATGCACTTGTAACGGCTTCGATGGCTCTGAATTTTACTTTTGCTTCTATAACACCTTCTTTAATTTTAAAGCTTTTACCGGTGTTTAAGATCGAGGAACTGTAATCGAACTGTTTGGGGATTATTCCAACTGCAGGATCCCAAACCCGTCCATTGGCTTTTTCGGCTTTTGTCACAATCGACAATACCGAATTTTTTATCTCAATATTTTTAATCCCGTTATAGGCATGGATTTCACCGACTTGTGAAAAACTACCTCCGGCCAGGCTGGCGTGCCAGAAATTTTCCGGCTGCCAAAGTGAATCGGAAAGCTGGTTTTTAACGAAGTTTTCATCGAGGACAACTTCCCATTTTTCAAAAAATGAAAGTTCAGG
>JBAXWR010000408.1:0-5392 GCA_037128295.1 Mariniphaga sp. | reverse complement strand
ACCTTTGCCTTTAACTTTTGAATACTTTTTATCTGCCGTACATCTGTTTTGCAGAGGGTACCATAATTACATTCAGTTCTGGATCCGGCATGTCAGGATCTAGTGGAAAGATAGGCCTTACAACACGTTTATAAGGGAGACTTTTAAAATCCTGATCAACACTTCCCCGTGTCTGAGCCATAACCCAATCGGCCTGCATATCATACCACTGACTCACAAGATAACCCTGCTTTACCATGATAATATCCATTTTCTTAGGATCAATTCCTGTACCTGCTAAGTTTGGTGTGGGTGAAGATGTCCCCACAACCACAAATATGCTTCCCGTTTTAATAATTGCTATGTCAGGAAGCTTCCGGTTCGGGGGTGATTTACTTTCTGATTGCTGGTCATTCTCATGAACAGGACTGACATAGATTACTGTACCTGATAAACGAACAGGAGCTTCATATGAATTATCTGTCATTGCCCCTACAAAGGCTTCTGCCTGACCACCAATACCGGCTTTACGGGCGGCTTCCACCATTTCGCTTCCCGGAATAGAGCAATAAAGCAGGCTTTTCCCTTTTGGAGTCTTAAATTCCGGCCGCTTCAATACTCTTGCCAAAGTCCAGGTCACCTCGCCTGAACCACCACCACCAGGATTGTCGCCCATATCGCTGATTAAGAAAGGTCTTTTATTACTGGCAACAGCCAGATCAAGGCATTTTTCGAGGGGATACCCTGGCGCTTCTAAACTGAATTGCCGGCGCACATCCCAGAATCTCTGAGCAAGCTTTTTTGCACCGCTTTCCACCTGACCTTCATCATCACCTACTACCATCACCACACCCTGATTACGTCTCTCGTCTCCCCATACATAGCCTATCCAAATACCAGCATCCACAACACCAGGCAACGACTCCACTTCAGGAACCATTGCGTAGAGTGATTTGGCAGGTTCAACCCGCGTACTTGTCCACTCTCCGGAGAGAAGTACAGGGACTGCCACCCAGGCTTTATAAGCCGGACGTCCCTTTCCGGACGATAATCGCTCAAGCAGATTAACCACGCCACGACGATGTGATTCAACCGCATCATCATGAGGAGCTTTACGATATGTGGTAATAAGGTCAGAGTAGAGAGCCACACGCCAGGAGACGTTTCCGTGGAGATCCATCGTTGTTGTAACAAGGGCGTCGTTACCTATTACAGCCCTTACTCTCTCCATAAATTCCCCCTCCGGATCATCAACACCCTCAACACTACACGCCCCATGGTTGTAAAACCAAAATGCATCGTATGGCATGTTACTCCGGATAATCTCAAGCGCACTATTCACAAAAGCTTCAAATGATTCTCTGGTTATCGGCCCTCGTCCGCTGCCTCCACCAATTAAAGAAGGAAGCCAGATTGCAGACTGACCCATAACGGAATCCTTACTAAGATAGGGTGGCAAAGAAGGTGTCCTCCCTGTGATAGCCTGTCGGTTGGGCATAAAAACGCTGTTTTCAATCTGTATTCCGGCAATTCCTATACGTGGTTTTTTTTGCTGCGCCGAGGCATCGGTAATAAACAACACTGCCAACAGACAGAAATTCAGGAGTAATAAATTGATCTTCATTTTCTTGATTTGTTTGTTTTATGTAATTTCATTATCGTTATTTTATCATCACTCATTGGATTTATTGTTACTTCTTTATAGGGTATAATGGATCTATCATTGCTGGTAAACGAACTTTTCATTTTCAGTTGTATGAAATTCATAGGGCGATTGGCAAAACGTGTCAATCAATTCAATATCTTGTTTTTCAGCGGATTTTAAATCAAAGAGAGGAACTGGACAAGATCTTTCTTTTTACTGAAAGATGTTATGGCTATTTCGTGGTAAGAATAAGACTTACTAGTTCGATTTTTTTGAACAACCTTAAATATTTCCAATATATTTGAATTTGCATTTTCAAATTTATACTCTATATTATTGTTTTTCAAAAACTTATAAAGTTCATCTGCAAATGCTCTGGAAATAAAAAAAATGTTTGTAAAATCAAATACATAAAAAGAATTCGCAATAAGTTGCATGTCCTTCTCAAAGAAACTAATTGCATTTCGGGTAGCAATTATCGAAGGTAGAAAATCTTGTATGTAAATTTTATTATTCATCGCGTCAAAAATATGGATTTATTCAATCAAAACAATAATGGACTATTCTAAATAACGAGTATAATCGAAATTTGCTGGAATATCCCGAGGAACTCGTAGGGCAAGCATCGTACCCTTCCAACTATAAAAGCGTTCCAACGGAGTTATTTGTTCCAAATCATTTGTATAAATATAAAATGCTGAACCTGAAAACAAGAAAAATTTTCCTTTAATTCCGTCCACAAGCATTCTTCTGGAAGTATTTATCCCGTAGCCACGCGTTTCAGCTATTTGCTTTGTGCTTTGCCCGTTAATTGCCTGCCTAAGAGCTATTTGGTCGTTAGGAACTTCACCAATGTGATTGTTGATATAGGAACATATTCAATTCGTTAACAATGTTTTGCATCAAATATAGCAAAGTGAAGCTTTTAGTGTATTCTCTGATTGAGCTGATAAAACAGATGCTTTGCTAATCGAAATCAACTCCTGGGCCAAACCTTTGTATAAGAGTTGATTAAAACGGAAAGAACTTTCATCCAAACGATACCTCGATTCATCAACTTGTTTTTTAAAATCACTGTTTTGCCTAAGCTTGAAGTAAAAATCCGTCAGTTTGGCCTGGGATATGATACCAAGATTTTTTGCCCGGTACATGATGGCCTGAATACTGATACCCCATTCTTTCTGTAGATCAGCCAATTCCTGCAGATAGAATTGTTTTCTTGATTGTCCCAATTCCGAGATGAGTTTAGCCTCTGGAATCAGAATTGCCCCGGCAAAACTGTTGCACAGATTCTCTATTTCCTTATCGGTAAAAATACCATTGAGCGTTAGCAGCAAATGGCCCAACTCATGCAAAAGGGTAAACCGTTTTCGTTCGACAGGAAAATTCTGATTCACAACAATTACCGGTACTTTTTTTCCGACAAATGCTGACAGGCCATCAAATTCCAAAGGTTCATCAACCTCAACCACCTTAATAAAATTGTCTTCGAGCATTTCAATTACAGAAGATATTGGATTGAGACCAAGGTTCCAGGTTTCCCTGAGCTTACTGGCTGCTTTTTCAACATCTAGATTGTCATCGATTTGAAAAGATGAAATTGGGTTAATAAATTCATTGTTGACCGACAAAATATCCTCCAACTCAAGGTACCTTTCCAGACGGTCCATGACCCTATATTTAATAGAATCAATGCTTTTAATGCCCAACCTGGCTTTTTTCCTGAATTCCACTGCTTCCAATTCTACAGTCGGTTTTCGTAAAAGATAATCTACTTTAACATTTAAAGCTTTTGATAGCTTAATCAGGTTTGAACTGTCGGGCTTCATAACCCCCTTTTCGTAACGGGATATGGCATTTTTGCTCAAACCTGACAAGCTTGACAGTTGATCCATGCTTAACCCTGCCATCTTTCGGGCAGTGGCGATACGTTGTGCAAAAACAGTGTTCATTGGTGAATAATTAATTGTTGACAAATTAACGAATATTTTAATTATTTGTCAACAATGGGTGAGATGTTTAATAACAGCAAAACAACGGCCTTTTTTCATGAAAGGTGACCAGAATATTTGCAAATAACTTGAAAACATTCAATAGCAAATAAATATGCATTTATCTATGGAAGCCTTTGGGACCTGCGATTTCCAATCGCGGTTTTAAAAAACGATTGGAAATCGTTCGACCCGATCGTTGACTTCGGGTTTAGTGATAGCCTGACTTATAGCGACACCGGTTTAAGGATACCCAGCCTTCAAGTCAGATTTAGTGATAGCCTGACTCAGAGCGATAGTGGTTTAATGATAACCAGTCTACTAGTCAGACTATCACTTTCTCCCTTTTGTTTGTTTAATCTCCTCCAGCAACTCCCTGGCATCGCCATCGGTGGGAAGCTGCGGCACCAATTCGCCATGGAAGGCTTTGGCCAGAAGGGCTTGCGGCAATTGCTCCACCTTTGCCCTTAACTTTTGGTAGCCCGCCTCAATCTGGTTGGCTTTGGCAAAAAGGGTCTCGATACGGCGGACGATTTTTTACGATAAAGAATGTTATTTGGTATAATGAGCTTTTAAATCAGGGTTAAATCAAAGTACATTGGGCAAGTTGCATGATCTTTTAAAGATTCCCTGAAGTACTTAAACTTGTTTGCCTCATAAAAAAGAAAATCGTTTAAATCCTGATCGCCACAATCAAAGGGTTTGATGATGTGGTCGGGATTTAAACGAATCAGTTTAAAGCTGCTAAGCATTATTGTTTAACGACTATGGCGTTAATTTTCTCAAAGTTTTCGCACATTCTTTTGCGCTCTTCGTCTGTAATTGTCTCCTTTTTTTTAGGATCGTTGAAATTTGCCATAAACCGTTCAGCATCTTTTCCCCTCAAAATTGGGGTTTCCTGTATCGGCCTTGCCATGATTGACTATATTAAATTGTTATTGTTTGCAAATATAAATACTCCATGCCGTATTTTGTTGATTCTCTAAATAAATATTTTCAAATAACTACCTAATTATTTGATTAATTGACTCTTGTAAAACAATATGAAATCGTTCGACCCGATCGTTGAATTGAGTGATAGCCTGACTTCCGGTTTAGTGATAGCCTGACTCAGAGCGATAGTTGTTTAATGATACCCAGCCTTCAAGTCAGATTTAGTGATAGCCTGACTCAGAGCGATAGTGGTTTAATGATAACCAGTCTACTAGTCAGACTATCACTTTCTCCCTTTTGTTTGTTTAATCTCCTCCAGCAACTCCCTGGCATCGCCATCGGTGGGAAGCTGCGGCACCAATTCGCCATGGAAGGCTTTGGCCAGAAGGGCTTGCGGCAATTGCTCCACCTTTGCCCTTAACTTTTGGTAGCCCGCCTCAATCTGGTTGGCTTTGGCAAAAAGGGTCTCGATACGGCGGACGATTTTTTACGATAAAGAATGTTATTTGGTATAATGAGCTTTTAAATCAGGGTTAAATCAAAGTACATTGGGCAAGTTGCATGATCTTTTAAAGATTCCCTGAAGTACTTAAACTTGTTTGCCTCATAAAAAAGAAAATCGTTTAAATCCTGATCGCCACAATCAAAGGGTTTGATGATGTGGTCGGGATTTAAACGAATCAGTTTAAAGCTGCTAAGCATTATTGTTTAACGACTATGGCGTTAATTTTCTCAAAGTTTTCGCACATTCTTTTGCGCTCTTCGTCTGTAATTGTCTCCTTTTTTTTAGGATCGTTGAAATTTGCCATAAACCGTTCAGCATCTTTTCCCCTCAAAATTGGGG
>JBAXWR010000407.1:0-5406 GCA_037128295.1 Mariniphaga sp. | reverse complement strand
AACACGTTAAAAAACAAAATTTAGTAAATCCCGGTTTTACCGGACAACAATGAATTTATATCTAAAACTTCCTTTCGGACAACTTTATCACGCAAATCCGAAAATCATTCATTTAGCAAAAATTATTGATCGTACTCCAGACGCTGTAGCAATGCGATTGAACAATTTTGCAAGTGTTGATCCATTTCATCAGAATCGGGGAATAAAGGGATTAATTGGAGGACGTAAACAAGTTGAGCCAATATGGAAGGAATTTATGAATAACAAAGAAGAACTTTTTTTCGAGAGTGAAAAGTTATTGGCACTTCTTGAACAACAGACTATTGAAGAGAAATTCTCAGAAATATTAGCGGGGGTAGAATACATAAGGGGCGAAAATAGAATTCGAGAAGTAAAAACCCGTGTTAATCAAAATATATTCAGACAAATTGTTCTTACCAATTATGATGGGAAGTGCGCCATTACTGGAATTGATTTGCCTGATTTATTAGTTGCAAGCCACATCATTCCTTGGTCACAAAACGAAGATGAGCGGCTTAATCCTGAAAATGGCATTTGCCTTTCCGCTCTATACGATCGAGCTTATGATAAAGGATTAATAGGGTTTACTGAAAAATATCAGATTATACTTTCAACATTATTAAAAACCAAAGAAAAGAAACAATTTTATCCTCAGACTTTTGGCAATTTGATTGGGGTTAAACTTAATTTGCCTAAAAAATACTTACCCAAAAAGGAATTTTTACAATATCATTTGGATTCGGTATTTAGAGGTTAAAATATTAACTAAATCTCAAATCCCAAATCTCACATTTATCCTTTTAATCTGGCTCCTATTGAATGTTCCGGAGGTATTGTTGTGAACTCGGTCAAGGCTTTTTGATAAATATTATTCCGAAGAATTAGACACCCTTACAAAATAACTTAAACTACCAATCCAATTGGAACAAGTCTTATTTGATAAAAAGTTTAAAACATCAAAATACAAGAAACGAGCATTTTATCTAACCTGTTGTATATTAATAATATAATCGATTTTAACTATAACAAAAGGAATTGGCAAACAACTTAATAATATATTTAAGATGAATTATCGGTTAATTCCTTAATTTTTGAAATCAGTTTCGACATAGGAAAAACATATTTTTCCATTGCAACATTGTTTGACAATTTGGCCAAAACTTGGGAGTTGTCAGCCATAAAAAATAAATGCCGATAAGAACCAATCTCTGTAACTTTAGAATCAGATTGGTTTAAATCATTATTTATAACATGAATTAGATATTTAATTTTGTGCCTATCTAAAAGACCAATATCGTCCGTATAGGTTCCTGCCCACCTTTCTGAATGAACCTTTTCAAAACTGACTCCGATAAACCATCCGGCCTTAATCTTTATCCAATGATCATATTCTAATCCACTTGTAAAAAAATCAGGAGGTTCGCAAGTTTTAATATTGAAATAATTAAAAATAAACTCGGCCGCACTCTCTAAGTTTTTACCTGCTCTTTGTTTTCTTTTCTGTCCAGCTCTTTTTTCATATTTCTGGCCAATCGCAGAAAGAATAATATCAAGATTATTTGCAGAATCGCTTTCAGAATAGACTGAGATCGCAGACGATAGATTTCCCTTCAATAAGTTAAACAACTCATCCTTAAAAGCTCTTTCACTTTTAAATGATTCTGCTTTTGTATAATTATCCCAATCCCTTATCAAAGTGGTCAATCCATTTTCCTTTTTTAAATCAAGAACTGCTTTACCATATAGACAAAGAAAATCAGTACTTTCAGTTATTGAAAATTTCTCAATGGTTATAATTGTGGGCAATAAAAATTCTTTAATAGTAATGGCTAATACATAGTAGTCTTTAGGTTCATTTAATATCAGTCGTAATTGATGGAATAATTCCATTAATGATTCATGTTTTTTTGAATTTTCAATTACGTTAAAAAAAGTTGTAGCAATAAGAATATTATCTAATATATATATTTTATCTTCATCGGTTTCGTTCCCTTTCTGAAGGATTTTATAACTCATAAGAAGATTATTATAAATAGATATTATCTTTTTTTTATCTTTTCTTAAAAAACTAAAACGGTTTGCCTCAATAAAGCACCTTTCAAAGACTTTAAAATAATCTATTATATTGTGATTATTATATTCAGCATCCTTTGTCGAGTAGAATGGAATACCCTCATTCAGAGTAATATAGTCCTTAAAATCATCATCAGGGTGAAAATTCAACCCTTCTGAAACCAATTGTTTTGCAAAACCTTTAACATTTTCGGATGTTTGAATCTTCGTAATCATTTTGTTCTTTTTTAATAGTCCGAATAAGTTCATTTAGAGTAAATTCGATCCTTTTTTTCTTTAACTCACATTCGTAAATTGTTATTACATTCCAATTACCATCTATCAGTATATCAGTGTTTTCAATATCCAATTGTCTGTTGCGTCCGATCTTGTTCAGCCACCACTCTGTTTTGGTTTTAGGCACTACAAAATACTTACAACCTTCATGACCGTGCCAAAAACATCCATTTACAAATATAACTGTTTTGTACTTCGGCAACACGATATCCGGTTTACCCGGTAAATTTACAGAATGTATTCGAAACCTGAACCCTTTTGAGAATAAAAATTTACGAACAAGCATTTCAGGCTTAGTGTTTTTACCTTTTATACGGCTCATATTAAAGCTTCTGACCTCTTTTGAATGAACATCAACCATTGTAAAACATTGAATAAGAATTTGCTATGTGAGTAAATATTAGGTTGTAAATGTAATAGAAAAATAAGATTGGCCAAGAAAGTTAGGGAAGTAAATGAACCATTAAAAAAACCGGAATCAGGCGGTCAGGTATCAAATCGCTATTGTTGTAATGAACTTGATATTTTCCGGTATTTTGAAATTCATTTTAATTGAAGAATCCGATTTTTCACAAAACATTGATATTCAGAGCTTTTCAATTTCCTCATTTGACAATCCGGTATATTCAGCTATTTTGACAATAGGTTCTCCATTGTCTTTCATTGTTTTTGCAATTTTTCTGGCTTTGTTTATTTCGCCTTTAGGTATTCCAATTTCTATTCCTTCTTCCATACCTTGTTCTCTGCCTTCTGCTTTAGAGGTATCCATTACTGCTTTCAGCTCAGAGTAAACCAGTTTACTTTGCTCGTATTCTTCACGGTCTTTTGGATTCATAGCGGCTAATGCAGCGGTTTTAAATGCTTTGTCAAATACAGGCTCATTGAGTATTTGTGGAATATCATCAAATGACTGTAAATATTTTAAAAAATAACACCACTTGTCGTAATGGGTAACCAGTTCTGTCTCTTTTTTGTTGAAGAATGGCATTTGCAAAAAGCGGAATCCCAACTTGTCGTAGAAAACGAAACCATCTTCGTCACGAAGTTGCACATTCCGGTCAAATTTGCGGATTTCTTCATGCTCATCATACGGGAAATCAAGGATTGCGATATAATAGATAGGTAGTAGTTTAAAATCCCAATCACCTTTCTGCGCCTGCTCATTAATCGGGAAAGTGATATAGAAAAGTGCCCTGTCCTTGAAGAAATTGATCTTTGCTTTTTGCATTTCAACGATAAAGCGATCGCCGTTGGCACTATGACAATAAATATCGTAGATCGCCTTCCGATCGGTTACAATCCCGCCCGGTTGTTCGGTATTCCTGAAATTCAAATCAGTAATATGGTGTTTTTCAGGCATCAAGCAGTTCAGAAAATCGACAAGCAAGTCTTTATTTCCCTCAGTCCCAAACAAACGTTTGAAACCAAAATCGGTATATGGATTGATATATTTGCTCATGTTGTCCTTTTTTTAATATACAAAGATAGTTCAAAAGTTCATAAATAGATGAACAATGGTTTTAATTCAACAACCAGAATTTTAAAACAGTTCCTTCTTAATGATTTGAATTTTCATTAACTTACATCAAAGTTAAAACCTTTTTTCAACCTTAAAATTTCACATCATGCTACAACATTATCTTGAACAGCTTATTGCCGACATGCACCTTGCAGCCGGACGCGTTCCCAAATCACCGATTCCCGATGGCGTATTTGACCCGGATTATCAGGACATGCTTGAGGAGAGTCCCGACAGATTGATGAGCCAATGGTTTGGGCTCGAAAAAGAATTATTTCCCCCATCCGAAATGCTTTCGCCGGAAGAGCTTCAATTAATGACAGATGAATTAGTAAAATTATGGCTAGCCTGGTCTTTCTATCCCGAATTTCCCGAAGGTCTGCCGGCCAAACGTCGTTACGAAATTCTCCGTCAATATCTGGATGAGCCTTGCCAACATTGGCCAGGAGGATGGAGGCAGCACTTTACTTTTTGTAATTACGAACCTGCAAATTGTCCATTTGGGATAGAGTTTTGCATGTGCAAGGATTTTGAATCAGACGATGAAATGGTAACAGAAATGTCCGACGAAAATGAACTTCCTTTTTAAAATATAATCCGCATCCAAAATCCAACGCTGACAGGTCTATTGACAAGGTCAATTGACGCTGTCAGGTTTTGATGGGCAACTCAATGTTGACATGGCTTTCGACATTGTCAGGTCTAAAAAAAATCAAAAATAATACTTGATATTATCAAAAATAAATATATACATTTGTTTAGTTATTCTTGATATTGTTTCAATTTAAATGGTTTTCAAAAATAATTAATGATGTACCTGAAAAAAATGACTGACTGATCCATTGTTCTGTAAATTACTATTTAACAAATATCTTAAAATGAAAACACAAATGCTTAAATTTTCCGTTTTCTTGTCGGTTTTGATGTTGCTCTTTGTAGTTGGATGTCAAAAGGATGCCGCACCTACAGCCCAGATAACCCCTCTGGAAATCTCCGCTGAAAAGAGCGTAGTAATTGCAGATCAGACATTTGATGCATTGAACGGCCTGACAGACAGTTATTTCAGTGCCAATGGCCTGAAAGCAGGTAGCTTGACTTGTCCAGCTCTTTCTGCAAATCTGAATGCTTTCCCGATTGTGATCGCCCTAGATTGGGGTACCGGTTGTGCCGGTGCTGAGGATGGAGTTACACGCAGCGGAAAAATCTCAGTTTCCCTTTCTGGTTTGATGAAAGAAACAGGCTCCGTTGCCACATTCTCTTTTGCCGACTTCGTAAGCGATGGAAACAAAATCTCCGGTGTCCATAGAATTACCTACAAAGGTCCAAATCCTGGTAACAACTGGCCAAGGTACGCTGTTTTCACGGAGGCAAAAATTGTATTTGCCGACCAGAAATTCATGACATACCGTGCCGAATATGTAAGGCTTCAATCGGAAGGTTCAGCTACTGTAACTCCTGCTGATGATGTTTATCGCATCGAAGGTGCTGCATCTGGCGTAACACGTGAGGGTGTTGCC
>JBAXWR010000406.1:0-5464 GCA_037128295.1 Mariniphaga sp. | reverse complement strand
AACCAGGCTGCAACCGCAAATGTGCTAGTTCAATTACTTGATGGCGAAAGGATTGTGAAAGAGGCAGTTATATCCTTTAATAACGAATCGGAAAAGAAGGTTTCTATTCCGGTTACACAGCCCAGATTGTGGTCAGGCGAAACTCCAAACCTCTATAAAGTATTGATCACCTTGAAGGATCAGTCAGGTTCAGTTCTTGAGGTCATCCCGCAACAAACAGGTTTCAGGAAGGTTGAGATCAAAAATGGTTTGTTCCTTGTGAATGGTCAGCCTGTCCTGATTAAAGGTGCAAACCGTCACGAAGTTGACCCGGTTAACGGTCAGACAATTTCTAAAGAATCGATGCTGAAAGATATTCTATTGATGAAACAGTTCAATATCAACGCAGTACGTACAAGCCATTATCCAAACGACGAATATTGGTACCAATTGTGCGACGAGTATGGAATTTATGTGGTTGACGAAGCAAACAACGAGTCTCATGGTATTGGTTATGATATAACAGTGACCATTGCAAATCAGCCTTCATGGAAAGACGCCCATATGCAGCGTGTATTGCGGATGTACGAAAGGGATAAAAACCATCCTTCTGTTGTTACCTGGAGTCTTGGCAACGAAGCGGGAAATGGTTACAACTTTTACGAATGTTACCTATGGTTGAAGGAACACGATGCTTCCCGTCCGGTTCAATATGAGCAGGCCGTCAGTGGAAGGAACTATGCAACCCAGTTCAACACGGATATTATCAACCCAATGTACCCTTCGCCAGAGAGCATGGTCGATTATGTGAGCAAGAGCCCAGTTGCGTTGAAACCATTTATCATGTGCGAATATGCACATGCCATGGGAAATTCGATGGGCAACTTTAAAGATTACTGGGATATCATCCGTGGCAACCCAAAACATTTCCAGGGTGGTTTTATTTGGGATTTTGTCGATCAGGGATTGCAGAAGTTCAATGCAAAAGGGGATACGATTTATGCTTATGGTGGCGATTATGGCCCGGCCGGAACACCAAGCGATAATAATTTTCTTTGCAACGGTATTTTTTACCCGGACAGGACACCCAACCCACACGCATGGGAAATGAGAAGGATCTATCAGAATATTCACACCAAATTGGTGAACCAGAATACTGTTTCCGTTTATAACGAGAATTTCTTTATCGACCTTGCCGATGTAAGGATGGATTGGAACTTAACGGTGAATGGAGAAGTCAAACAGACCGGAACGATTGCCGATGTAAACGTCCTGCCACATGCATCAAAAGAGTTTTCAATTCCTGTGAAACTTCCTGTTAGTGGAGAGGTATTCCTGAACATTGCTTACAAACAAAAAGCCGATAAACAGCTTCTTCCAAAAGATTTTACGATTGCAGAAGAACAACTTGCAGTTGCCGGAAGCTTCAACAACAAGATTAGTATTGCACCAGTTGCCAAAGTAACAGTAAATGAGACTGGTTCAAGTATTGCCATTACATCTCCGGCAATGAACATCAGTTTCAATAAACAAACAGGGCTTCTCGAAAAGTATGTTGTGAACGGTCAAAGTTTCCTTGATGAAACTTCAGGCTTGAAACCTGCTTTCTGGCGTGCCCCAACCGACAACGACATGGGTGCTAACCTGCAGTTAAAACTGAAACTGTGGAAAAATGCACAGGAAAATCCAAAATTGACAGGCATTAAAGCCCAACAGGACAATAATTTAGTAACTGTAAAAACTTCTTTTGACCTTGCAGATGCCTTTGCAAAACTGAACATTCAATATGTCGTCAATTCAAATGGCGAATTGGAAGTGACCCAGCAAATGATTGCAGACACAACCAAAAGGATCCAGGTTGTTGTGCCAATGTTCCGAAATTTTGGTGGCGGAGGTATGGAGAAAAGAATGGAACCGCTACCAATGCTGCCACGATTTGGGATGAACTGGATTTTACCAGAAGGTTTTGAAAACATCGAGTATTTTGGGAATGGTCCGGTTGAAAACTACCAGGATAGGAACGATGCTGCACCAACGGCGATTTATAAACAAACAGTTGCACAGCAGTTCTACCATTACATCCGTCCTCAGGAAACAGGCAATAAAACCGGAATCCGTTGGTACAAGGTTAAAAACGCCAAAGGGAAAGGCTTAATGATTCAATCAGATATCCTATTGAGTGTGAGTGCATTGCATTATTTTGATAAAGATTTGGATGGTGGTGACCAAAAACATCAATACCACCCTGGCGACCTTACTCCACGCAAACAGACCCAACTCCACATCGACTATGCCCAAATGGGTGTTGGTGGTATCAATTCATGGGGTACTTTACCTTTGGATAAATACCGTTTGAATTACAAGAATTACGAATACAAATTCAAGGTGATACCTTTAAATAAATAGAAAAACAAACATTAAGCGTATGAAAACTATTTTATCTATAGTTCTATTTTTTCTGATCGCCTCCTCATCCTTTGCCGCAGGCATAACCGGAACCTGGGTCGCAACGATGAAAGGACCAGATGATAGCCGCATGGAAATCACCTTCGTTTTCAAGGTTGAAGGAAATAAATTGACTGGTTCTGTAAAAACCCCGGGAGGGGAAATGGAGATTAAAAATACCAAAGTTGAAGGTAAAAATTTCTCCTTCGAAGTCGCAATGGGTGATAGTGCAATCAAGCACAATTGTTATCTGAAAGATGATGACACCATTGGGATGAAAATTGAAGGCTCACCAATGGGTACTTCAGACGGTATTTTAATCAGAAAAAAATAAATCCAAGTTCTAAAAGACCTTCAAGGTTTTTAAAACCTTGAAGGTCTCCTCCTAATTAATCCTGAATATTATGAGATTAAAAGTTATATTTTCAATCAGTATCATTATTGCAACGACTTGTCTTACAAATGCCCAGACTATGGAGCGTCCCAGACCGGCAGAATGGGCCAACCTTGTTAACGGGGGCCGTTTTATGGACAGGTTTCTACCAATGCCAAATCTGGGTAAACTGACCCGTGATACCTGGGGTGCAGACAATGTATTGCCCCGCTACACCGACAATGGAATTGAAAACCGTACCTGGTCATTCTGGGGCGGAAATATCAAGTTGGGTGACGACGGCAAATACCACTTTTTTGTCTGTGGATGGCTTGAAAGTTCTGCCAAAGGGCACAATGAATGGCCAAACTCAACCGTTTTTCATGCTGTTTCAAATAATTCATTCGGACCCTTTGTTGTCAAGGATACCATTGGCAAAGGCCATAATCCTGAGATATTCAAGCTTTCCGATGGCAGGTACGTCCTGTATGTGATTGGCGGATATTACATTGCCGATGGGGTCAATGGTCCGTGGAAATATGACCACTTTGAATTCCTTAACCGTGACAGGAAACTGATCGAAGGCAATTCCAACTTCACTTTTGCCCAACGTGAAGATGGTTCCTATTTAATGATCTGCCGTGGCGGTGGTCAATGGTTCAGCCAAACAGGGTTGTCATCCTATAACCAGGTTACAGGGACAAGGTTGGATGCTGATAATCAAATCATTCCGATAAGGGCATATCCGCAAAGGCCAGGAAACTTTGAAGACCCTGTAGTTTGGCGCGATAACATTCAATATAACCTGATTGTGAACGACTGGCTAGGACGGATTGCCGTCTATGAACGGTCCAAAGATGGTGTAAACTGGAAAATCGAATCGGGTGAAGCCTATCTGCCAGGTGTTTCCAAACATGAGGATGGAACTGTTGAAGGCTGGTGGAAGTACGAACGTTTGAAAATATTCCAGGACAAATATGGCCGTGCAACCCAGGGTAATTTCGCGGTTATTGATGTTGAAAAGAAATTCGACCAGGCAAGCGATATCCATAGTTCAAAAAACATTGGAATTCCATTGACTGTTGGAAAATTGCTGACGATCGTGGACAAAAGTCCGATCACACCAGCTTCCAAATCCATCAGGGTCAAAATTGCTGCCGAGCCAGGTTTTAACCCTCAGACAGATATCGATCTCAACTCGTTACAATTCGGCGAACCTGAAGCGGTGAATTATGGAAAAGGTGGAAAAGTCTTGAAATCGGAAAAGTCTGGTGCCGATCTGGTTGTAACCTTCAGTAATACAACAGTTTTCCCTGAGGACGAATTTGCGGCAAAACTGTTGGGCAATACCAGCAACGGAAAATTATTGTTTGGCTATGCGCGGTTACCTGGGGTCAATTTCATCACCCCAATTCTTTCGCCCTTATTGCCTGTGATCACTGCCAATGAAAATGGGTTTAAATTGGCAGTTGAAGTTCAGAATTTCGGACAAGTGGCTTCAAAAATTGCTAACCTGAAAGTCTTTTACTTCAAAGATGGCAAGGAAGTTGAAATTTCCAGTGGCAAAATTTCAGTTTTGAAACCTTATGAAAAGACAACTGTTAATCTGACTTGCAGTAAATTCTTCGGCAAAGGTGCAGAATATCTTTTTAAAGTAGTTGTCAATCCGGAGGATAAGCATCCGGTCGTATTGCACGGAAAGCTAACACCTGTAAAGTAATGGAAACCAATTCACGCCGTAATTTTATCCGTGGGATGGCACTCTCAGGGGTTGGCGCCTTTGCCCTTCCAATTAGCGAAACTTTTGCTTTGGAATCAAAAGACGATAAATCCAATTTAATAAAAGGTAAGGTAATCCTTTTTCAGGGCGATTCGATTACCGATGGAAACCGGGGAAGGAACACCGATCCCAACCACATCATGGGACATGGTTATGCATTCAGCATTGCCAGCCGTTTAGGGGCAAGGTATCCAAAAAAGAAGTTGACCTTTTACAATCGGGGTGTCAGCGGAAACAAGGTGAATGACCTGGCAACCCGCTGGCAGAAGGACACCCTCGACCTGAAACCCGATGTGTTGAGTATTCTGGTGGGTGTGAACGATTCTGCATCTGTTGTTTTCAAAAGGGAACCAATCATATCTGTCGAAGAATATGAAAAAGCTTACCGGGCACTATTGGATCTGACAAAAGTTCAATATCCTGAAATACAATTAGTTCTATGCGAACCCTTTATTTTGAAGGTCGGAAAGGTAAGGGACAACTGGGAGGCTTATCAGAACGACATTTCACAACGTCAGACAATCGTCAAAAAACTTGCAGAGCAGTACAATGCAGTTTTTGTAGGACTTCAGAAAGTTTTCGATAAAGCCTGTAAAAAAGCCCCGGCTGATTATTGGATTTGGGACGGAGTCCATCCCACAGTTGCAGGACATGAACTGATCACCAGGAAATGGCTGAAGATGGCTAAAAAGAAAGTACTTTAATAAAGTCATGTATTACAATCATTTATTAACATCTGCAATTTTGGGCTAATTTTCATTAGAATGCAACCATTTTTACATTAACCAATGATCATAGGAATGAAACAAAAACTGGTTATCCTGATCTCAATGCTGTTCGTTTCACTGTCGCAATATGGGGCGGTACCTGTGGGACATGAATTCTCG